>JBGTNF010000408.1:0-9665 GCA_041743205.1 Thermomicrobiales bacterium
TGCCAATCCAGGGGAAGACTCATGACCGTCACGTCTGCCGCCAACGAACCCGGGCCGCTCCCGGACGATGATGTCGGGCGAACCCTCGTCACCGCCCGACCCGACGACGCTCGATCCCTGGCCCACGTCGGAGTGGTCGGCGATACCTACACCATCCTGCTTTCAGGGGAAGACACGGCGGGACGATTCTGCCTGATCGACATGCATGTCCCACCCGGCGGCGGACCACCGCCCCACCGTCACGATTTCGAAGAGACATTTACCGTGCTCGAGGGCGAGATCGAGTTGACGTTTCGCGGCGAAGCGTCGGTCGCCCGCGCCGGAGAGACAGTCAACATCCCGGCCAATGCCCCGCATCGTTTCGAGAACGTTTCGGACGCCCAGGCCCGCCTGCTCTGCATCTGCTCACCGGCTGGCCAGGATGCGTTCTTCCTCGCGCTTGGCCTACCTGTCGAAGCGAGAACAACCCCACCGCCGCCCCTCGATGACGCCGCCCAGGAGGCGTTCATGGCACGTTCCGTGGAACTCGCCCCGCAATACCGGACGGAGTTGCTCCTGCCCTGATCGAAGCAACAGCGCGCCATCTCTCCAGACTGGTGTTCCCGGACGGACGATGTCGACGCAGGTCGTTTCTGCATGGGGCCCGCGCGGAATCAGGTCGATGGAATCCTCGCCAGGCCAGCGATCATGGCGTCAACCACTGCGTTTTCGGCCGGCCACGGAAACTCCGGGGCCGCGGCCCGAAGTCCAATGTAGCCATGAAGCGCGGACCACAGCCCCACACTGTCGAGAAAAGGATCCGTGCTCGATGAACGTCCAGCCTCGACGCACCCGGTGACGGCGTCGACCAGGATGGCGAAGGCCGGGGTTCCCGCTTCCAGGATCACCGCATCCCGGTTCTCGGCCGAACGCTCGGCGTCCCGTGCACCCTGGTGCGTTCGAGCGAACAACACGCGGTACGTGCCTGGATTATCCTCGGCGAAGCTCAGGTAGGCGTAGCACTGGGCAGAAAGACGTTGGACGGGATCGTCCACTCCGTCCCGGGATGCGCTCAGCGCGTCGGCGAGCGCATCGAACGCCTCCGCCACGACCACCGCGATGATTGCATCCAGACCCGGGAAGTGGGCGTAGATCGATGGCGCCGCAATGCCAGCCTCGCGCGCCACCGCACGAAGCGTGATCTCTTCCCCGGAACCGCCATGTTGCAGAAGGCGAGTTGCGGCCCGGACGATCTCGTCCCGCAAGCGGTTGCCCTCGCCACGCCGGTTCGGTCGCCGGCCAGCAGTCGGCCCACCTGATGATGTCTTCACGATAGCCCCAGCCTCCTCCAGCCGCCCAACTCCGCACGCAGGATCCAACCGCTCGAACTCCGTGCTAAGATAACATTTGTTAGCTTACATGCGTAAGCCCACAAGCCGATGGCTCGACGCGGGCGCCGGAGTGTCGGACATTACCTGGTCATGCGCAAGGAGACTGAATCATGGACGACCTCCGGGAACTCCGGCTGTTCGCAATCATCGCCTTCATCCAATTGCCCACGGTCATGTACGGCGGGTACGCGTTGCTGGGCATCCTGAATCGCCGCGAATCGATGACTCCCTTCCAGCTCTCGATGTTCCGGGCCGGTCACGCCCACGCGGGCGTACTCGTCCTCCTCTCGTTGCTCTACAACATCTTCATCAGCCAAACCAGCTTTTCCTTGACCGTCAAGGTGATTGCCTCGATCGTGATCCTCATTGGCGCCCTCGCCCAGTCCGGCGGGTTCTTCGTCCACATGTTGCGGGGCCAACCAGGCCAGCGATCGATCGGGACCACGATCACGACAATTGGCGCGATCCTTCTGGTCGGCGCCAACCTCTTTCTTGCCTACGGGTTGATCTTCGAATGGTGAGGGTAATCAAGCCTGTCGGCCGCTGCTGCGAAAGCGATCCACGATGAGCCCCAACACGACCATTGTCCACCCGTGGGCCGCCGAGGCCGTGAGTCGAATCCGTTTCGGGATCGAGACGGTCGCGTTCGCGCCCTGGCCGATCCTGCGCGATTTTGGTCAGGCTGTCGATGACCTCGGTTTCGACTCTCTGTGGCTGACGGATCATCCCATCGTGGCCGGGAGCGCGACCTGGACTCACCTGGCGGCGCTTGCAGAGGCGACGAAGCGCGTTCGACTCGGGCCCCTGGTCGCGTGTGCGTCGCACCTCAATCCTGTGATCCTGGCGCGGGCGGCGGCCGACATCGACCTCATCTCGGGCGGGAGGGCAGTGTTGGGCATCGGCAGCGGCAACCTGCCCGGTGAGTTCGCCCAGCTCGGCATCCCGAGTCAAACAGTGAAAGAACGAAACGCCACGCTGGAGGCGGCGCTGCAGATCGTCTATCCGTTGCTGAGAGGGGAACCGGTCACCGTCGCGGCGGGGCCGTACCGCCCGGAAGGAGCAGCGCTCATTCCGCCCCCGATTCAGGAGCCGCACATCCCGATCCTGGTAGGGGGAGGTGGCGAGCAGACGACGCTGCGCCTCGCCGCCGAGTACGCGGATGCTTCGAACCTGGGCGCCGTATCCCGAGCCAGGGATATGCTTGCGCCAGATACCGTCGTCCGAAAATTCACCGTGCTGGACGGGCATCTCGCCGCTGCCGGGCGGCCAAACAACGCCGTACTGCGCACGGGGTTGCTTGCCGCCTTCCTCAGCACGGACCCCGCATCAGCACGGGTCAAGCGCGATGCCTTGCCGCCCGACATGATCGCCCTGTACGAGCAGCTGCCGTTCGTCGAAACCTTGGAGGACCTCGCTCAGCAGACCCGGGCGATGCTGGCGTCCGGAGTCCGTTATGTGATCTTCATCGTGATGCCAGGCGACGAGGAGACGCTGCGGTACCTCGCCGAGCGTGTGCTCCCGGCCGTCATGTAGACCGCCTTGCCTCGCGGGCCTCACGACGGTCGCCGCACAGGTGGCATCGGCCAATGCCCCAGCGCTCGGATGGATATCACCGAGCGCTGGGCCGCCAGGCATCGACCATAGGTGCTTCGACCCCGCTCGCTACAGGTCGCTGAGCCGTGAGCCGAGCCGGGTCGTGACGTCGGTTACCCAACCCGCCGGGTCCGGCCCGGCCGGACCATTCCAGACCATGCCAATCCCCAGCCGGGCATACGCTTCCATCTCACGGAGAAAGCCATCGATGTCATCGCGCGCGTTCGGCCCACCGATGATCGTCTTCTCGATCCGATCGTAGTCGGTTCCCTCGGTGTCGCAGTGTCGCCGGAGGACATCCAGCTTGTGCGCGATCTCGGTCGGGCCGGTGGCAAAGAGGTTGCAGGCGTCGGCATACTTCGCCACCAGCCGCAGTGTCTTCTTCTCTCCCATGCCGCCGATCAGGATCGGCGGCCCAGGCTGCTGGGTTGGGCGCGGCGAGCCCATCGTTTCCGCCAAATGGTAGTGCTTCCCCTGATAGGGCCCGTTGTCCCCGGACCACATCTGCCTGACGATCTGCAGCGTTTCCTCCAGGCGCTCGAACCGCTCCGCCGTCGGCGGGTACGGGACGCCCAGGGCCTGGTGCTCGCGCTCGTACCAGGCCGCTCCGATACCCAGCATCGCTCGACCGCCTGACAGCACATCGAGCGTGGTCACGATCTTGGCCAACAGCCCAGGATGGCGGAAGGTAACGCCGGTGACGAGCAGGCCGAGCGTCAGATTCCGGGTCTGGCCCGCCAGGAAACCCAAGGTCGCGTACCCCTCCAGCATCGGATCCTCGGGCTGCCCCACTTGCTCGATCTGGAAGTAGTGGTCCATCAGCGTCATGGCCGACACCCCGCCCTCGTCGGCGGCGCGGGCGGTGGCCGCCAGGGTGGAGGCGATCGCGTCGGTTCCGCCGGGCTTGTCGAACGAGGCGTAGTGAATGGCGAGTTTCATGGCGATGCCTCCGTAGGGTAGAAGAGCGTGGTTCGAAATCGCAGGACAGGTAACGTCTGGAGAAAACTGCAGGAATTCATTCCGGGACAGCGGCGGGTGGAATCCACCCCCCGACCGTTGCCGGATCGTCGCCGCAGCTGTCGCCAGGAGCTGGGCGAATGGACAGTCGGCGGCGACGGGACCGGCCGGGCCGTCACGCGACGTCGATCACGATCTTGCCGATGACATCTCGCGAAACCTGGGCGCGGTAGGCGTCTTTTACATCCTCGAACCGGAACCGGCGGCCGATCGGTGGCTTCACATCATGGGCATCGATGAACCGAACCAGCTCGGCGTGAGATTCGGCGGAGCCAACCGCGATCATGCGCATTACGGCGCTCTTGGCAAGCAGCATGGCGGCGTCCATCGGGGCACTTTCCAACGTCCGAAGTCCCAACAGCGACACTTCCCCGCCAGGGCGAAGCGCCGTCAGGGACCTGGCCATTTCGCTGGTGCCCACGCTGTTGACCACGCGGTCGACGCCGCCAGTGCGTTCGAACACGGCCTCGCCCCACTCTGGCGATTCGCGGTAGTTGACGATCTCGCCTACCCCAAGGTCCTCCAGGTACGACCGATTGGCATCCCGGCTGGTGGTTGCGACGAGTCGGGCGCCAGCGGCCCGGGCGAGGACGATCGCCAAGAGGGAAACGCCGCCGGTTCCCAGGACCAGAACCAGGCTGTCCGGTCCAATCGGCCGGTCGCCCTTGAGGGCGCTCCAGGCGGTCAGCCCGGCGCAGGGAAGCGTTGCCGCTTCGGCCGGGTCGAGACTTTTCGGAGCCCGGATCAGCCGGCTCGCCGGGAGCACTACGTACTCGGCCAACAGGCCGTCTTCGTCGAGCGATCCCAATCCACGGCCCGGATCGGTGGTGGACTGCCCGGAAACCCAGTCACGGAAATACAGCGGGGTGACCCGATCACCCACGCTCCAGGCGTCGACACCAGGTCCGATCGCGTCGACTACTCCGGATCCGTCTGATACCGGTACGATGTCGCGGCCCGGGTTCCGCCAGGTTGGGTCGGTGAGCACCAACTGGTCCCGGTAGTTGAGCGATACCGCCTGAATACGCAGGCGAACCTCGCCCGGTCCGGGCGTCGGCATCGGAGCCTCTTCGAGAACCATGCCCTCGACCTCGGTCACGCCTGCCTTGAGCTTCCAACGTCGCATTGTTCGTGTCTCCATGGTTTGGGTCGCCGAAACGTGACGCCGACCCGTTCGATATCGCGAAGGCTGCCTGCTGGGACTGCGAATCCCTGGCGCATAGATACGGCCGTGGGCCGACCTCGCCCGCAATGCGTAGGGACGACTCGCCCTACCCAGATGCAACCAACCGGTTGGTTGCATCTGGGCATCGTACAGTGGTCCTGAGGGCTTGTCAACTAACCGGTTGGTTGTATAATGGGCTACATGAAACGTGACGCACAGGCCACTCGCCAGCGAATCCTCGAGGAAGCCACCGCCGAGTTTGCCCGGTTCGGGATCGCCGGCGCTCGCGTCGATCGCATCGCCGCCGCCTCCGGCTGCAACAAGGCCATGCTCTACGCCTATTTCACGAGTAAGGATCGGCTCTTCGATGCCGTGTTCGATGCCGTGGTGGTCCGCAACGTCACCGATGTCCCGATCGACGCGACGGACCTGCCGGGATACGCGGCGCAACTTGCCGAGCAATACGAGCGATACCCGGAGGTCGCTCGTCTCGCGACCTGGGATCGGCTGGAGCGTGATGGGGCAGGGCTTCGAAGCGCGGTCATCGTCGGCGCGAACGCCCACAAGGTCGACGCCGTCCGGAAAGTGCAGGAACTAGGCGTAATAGGCGATCACCTGCCAGCGGCGATCCTGCTGGAACTCGTCTTCGCAGTCGCCGCGGCGCGCTTCGCTGCCGTCGATCCTCTCGGTGAGGCACCGTCCCTCGAACGCCGTCAACAGATGATCCGGGAGACGGTCAACCGCCTGGTGCAGCGATGATGGTCTGGCCGGCCGCTTGCCGTTCGAACTGCCGCAAGAACCGCGTCAAGCGGACAGAAACCGGGGCGCCACGCAAGCCCATACGCGGCCTACGTCGCTGAGCCGGCTTCCGGAGGCGCCGCCGGGTCTGCCTCCCGTAGCTTCAGACCCAGTTCGTCCAACTGGTCGCCAGCCACCGCGGCGGGCGCCTGGAACATGACGTCGATGCCGCGCTGGTTCTTGGGAAAGGCGATCACGTCACGGATGCTGGCTTCGTCGGCGAGAAGCATGGCGAAGCGGTCGATGCCCATCGCGATGCCGCCGTGCGGGGGCGCGCCGTATTCGAGCGCGTCCAGGATGGCGCCGAACCGCTCGGCCCGGTCCTCCAGCTTGTGGCCCATGAGCGCGAAGATCCGCTCCTGCTTCGCCCGATTATGGATCCGCACGCTGCCACCGCCGAGTTCATTGCCGTTGCCGACGAGGTCGTACTGTTTCGCCCTGACCGCGCCAGGGTTAGTCTCCAGCAACGCTTCATCCTCGGCGTAGTAGCCAGAGAAGGGGTTGTGGGTGGCGTCCCAGCGGCTGCCTTCCTCGTCCCACTCCAGCAGCGGGAACTCGTAGACCCAGCAAAAGGCCAACACGTTGGGATCGGCCAGTTTCAGGCGCCGCCCGAACTCGTCGCGCAGGGCAGAGAGGGTTTTGGCGACGATCGGCGGCTGGTCCGCGACGATGAGCACCAAGTCGCCAGTCGACGCGCCGACGCCGGTCGTGAGCGCCTCGATTTCCGGCTCGCTGAGAAACTTGGCGATAGGGGAGCGAATGCCCTCGTCGTTGAGCTGGATCGTCGCCAATCCCTTGGCGCCGGCCTGTTTGGCCAGCTCGGTTACCTCGTCGATCTCGCGGCGGGTGTAGCCGGCGCAGCCGGGAACGACGATCGCCTTGACCTGCCCGCCAGCCGCCAACACCCCGGCGAACGCCTTGAAGCCGGTCGAGGTCAACGCCGCCGAGACATCCTGCAACTCCAGCCCGAAGCGGAGATCGGGCCGGTCGTTGCCGAACCGGTCCATCGACTCCTGGTAGGTCAGGCGCGGGAACGGCAACTGCTGGATCGTCTTGTCGCTGAAGGCGGCGGTCAACTCGGTGTAGAGCGCCTCCATCATCGACATGATGTCCTCTTCTTCGACAAACGTCATTTCGATATCGAGTTGGGTGAACTCCGGCTGCCGATCGGCACGCTGCGCCTCGTCGCGGAAGCAGCGCGCGATCTGGTAGTACCGGTCGAGCCCGGCCACCATCAACAACTGCTTGAGCTGCTGGGGCGATTGAGGGAGGGCGTAGAACGATCCCGGGAAACCGCTGCTGGGCACCAGGAAATCGCGGGCGCCTTCCGGGGTGCTCTTGATCAGGAGCGGCGTTTCGACATCGACGAAGCCACGCGCGTCGAGGTGATTGCGGATCGCCTTGACGATGCCGTAGCGGAGCAGCATGTTCCGCTGCATGCGTGGCCGCCGGAGATCGAGATAGCGATGCTTGAGGCGCAGGCTCTCATCGACCTCGACCTCTTCGTTGATGTAGAAGGGCGGGGTCTTCGCCTCGTTCAGGATTTCCAGCGAGTGGCCTTCGAGCTCGATCTGCCCAGTGGCCATCTTCGCGTTCTCGGTGCCTTCGGGCCGGATGTTGACCGGCCCGCTGACGGCGATCACATACTCGTTGCGGAGCGCGCTCGCCAGTTCATGCGCCTTGGGCGCGACCTGCGGGTTGAAGACGACCTGGGTGATCCCGAACCGGTCGCGCAAGTCGATGAAGATCAGCCCGCCAAGATCCCGGCGACGGTTGACCCACCCCCGGAGCGTGACCTGCTCGCCCGCGTGATCGGCGCGCAACGTGCCGCAGGTGATCCGTCCGATGACATCCGGTGATACGTCGAGTGCCTGCATGCCGTGGTGGTCTCCCCAATGCGAACTCGTCCGGTGGCGTCGTGGCCGGCACGGAGCCGGCAATTACGAAGAATCGTAGGGGAGAACCTTTGTGTCCTCCCGTTGCGTCGTGGCCGGCACAAGACCGGCCAGTACGAATGCCTGCCGGTTGTCGTAGGGGAGGACCTGTGTGTCCCCCCGTGGCGTCGGGACGCTCAAGACACGGGCCGGCACACAGGCCGGCCCCTACGAGTGCCACTCTACATGCTCCCGCAATTGTTGGCGCAACACGGCTTCCGGGTCCTCGCCGCGAGCGACGATCTCGCTCACGAGCCGCAGTAATTCGGGCGTGTCGTCGTCCGCCGCGACGGGGTGCTTCCTCAAGACCCGGCTGGCCCGTTCCAGGGCCGGCATCGAGAACGGCTCGCCGTCGATATCCTTGCCGCCGCGCTCGCCCGCGATCGCCTTCTCCCTCGCCTTGGCCTCGGCCCAAACGCCGGACAGATCTGCCTCGGTGTCGACGACCGCGTCACCGAAGACATGCGGGTGGCGGCCGACGATCTTGGTTGCGATGCCGCGGTAGACATCCTCGATCGAGAAGTGGCCGGCCTCGTGGGCGATCTGGGCCTGCATCAGGATCAGCAGGAAGAGATCGCCGAGTTCTTCGGCGAGGTGGGCGGGATCGCCGCTGTCGATCGCGTCGACGGCCTCGTAGAGCTCGTCGATCATCGACTTTCGCAGCGACCGATGGGTCTGCTTGCGGTCCCACGGGCAACCATCGGGCTGACGCAACCGGGCGGTGATCCGCTGCATCGCCCGCGGATCGGCCCCGGCCCCCTGCGGATCGAACACGGGATCGATCGCCGCAACGTAGACGGCCGTAATCCACGAAACCTTCGGGATGTCCCGCACCAGACGTGTTTCCACGCCGTCGGCGCCGCAGGTTTCGACTTCGGCGTCCTCGCCAACCAACCGTCCCAAAACCCGGGCGACGGCCGTCGCGTTTGAACCGAATTGCCCCCCTTCACCGGGTTGCATCAAGCCCATCACGATCAGCATGGGGCGAAGAGGCGTGTAGGGAAAGCGGCCGCCCTCGAACGGGGCCGTCGTCAGGAACTCCTCGAAGAACGATCCCGGAATGACCTGCACGCCGTCATCGACCGTGTCGAACCGCATGGCCACTTCCCACTCGGCGACGAAGTCGAGGTCGAACCTAGCCACGGTTCGCGGTCGCCTTGTCGCCGGATCCCAGGCTGAGCACGGCCATGAAGGCCTCCTGCGGAATCTCGACGCTCCCAACCTGCTTCATGCGCTTCTTCCCCGCTTTCTGCTTCTCGAGCAGTTTCTTCTTGCGCGTGATGTCGCCGCCGTAGCACTTGGCGAGCACGTTCTTGCGCATCGCTTTCACGGTCTCGCGCGCGATGATATGCGACCCGATCGATGCCTGCACCGCGATATCGAACATCTGGCGCGGAATGAGGCCGCGCATCTTCGAGACGATCTCGCGCCCCCTGAACTGGGCGTGTTCCCGGTGCACGATGAGCGAGAGCGCATCGACCCGCTCCCCGTTGATCAGGATATCGAGCTTCACCAGGTCCCCGGCCCGGTAGTCGAGGAAGTCGTAATCGAGTGACGCATAGCCGCGCGACACCGACTTCAGCCGGTCGAAGAAATCCATTACCACTTCGTTGAGCGGCATCTCGTAGGTGAGCATCACCTGGCGCCCGAGGTACTGCATGTTCTTCTGCGCGCCGCGCTTCTGCGTGCACAGCGTGATGACCGAGCCCACGTATTCCTGGGGTAACAGCAAGTTGACCTCGACGATGGGCTCGCGGATCTCCTGATAGTTCGCCGGCAGCATCGACG
>JBGTNF010000409.1:0-10373 GCA_041743205.1 Thermomicrobiales bacterium
AGCGAGCCGTGCGCCCGGGCGATGGCCGACGGCGCCCGCCGCCTGATCCGGGCCGACATCGCGGTGTCGACCACCGGCATCGCCGGCCCGGACGGCGGGACCGCCCGCAAACCGGTCGGGCTGGTCTACCTCGCGCTCGCCACGGCATCCGAAACCATCGTCGAGGAACACATCTTCCTCGGCGACCGCGCCGCCGTCATCGACGCCGCCACGCGCCGCGCCCTGGAACTACTGCTCGGCGCCGTCTCGTCGGAGATTGCCTGACATTCATCACGAACGCTATTGGCGTCACGCTGGTGCCAATGACCAATCGTCGAACCGAATCGGAGTCGTGACAGCATGTACCGCATTTGGTACAGTGCATTCGTTCGGAGAAAGCAGTGGCATCATCCAAACGAATCACCGTTCGATTCTTCCGAACTGCCGTTGGCGCCGAACCTGTGCAGGAATGGTTGCGTTCCTTGCCCAGAGAAGACCGCGCGATTATCGGCCAAGACATCAAAACGGTGGAGTTCGGTTGGCCGATTGGGATGCCGATCTGTAGGCACGTAACCAATGGCGTTTGGGAGGTACGATCGTCGCTCGCCCATGGCCGAATCGCCCGCGTCTTGTTCTGCATGTCCGGACCCACCATGCATCTTTTGCATGGCTTCATCAAGAAAACCCAGAAGACCCCTGCCAACGACCTGGAAACTGCCTTGCGACGCAAAAAGAACCTGGAGACGTACAGCCATGACCAATCCACATAGCGGGTCGGATTTCGATGAATTCCTGCGCGAGGACGGGTTGTACGAGCGTGTGACAGAAGGCGCCGTCCTGCGCGTCGTGGCCTGGCAGCTAAACCAGGAGATGAAAGCCAATGGACTCAGCAAGGTCGAAATGGCGGCACGCATGAACACGAGCCGCTCTCAACTGGACCGAATCCTCAGCGGTCAAGATGAAAATGTCGGCATTCAAACCATTGGTCGAGCCGCCAGGGCGGTAGGAAAGAAACTCGTCGTCGAGTTGATCTGACACGAGCTGGAATCAACGTCGGCCACATCTGTGCCGCAAGCAGGCCATTACGCCAGTTGCGTAAATGGTCCTCCCAACCTGTCCGCCACCTTCGACGCCGGCCCTGGAACCTTTCCGGCAGCGCCGGCGTCTTTCTTTCCGGGAACGCCTCAACGAGGCGAAACGAGCGATCCAGGGCTGGGAAGCGGGGCGGGGCAAGCACCACGCAGCGCACAGGCCACAGGATCGAGCAAATGATGCGAGCCGCTGTGGGCCAGGCGCCCGCGAGCGTGGCTGCCATGCGCCTTCGCGAGTCGTTCCCGCCCGCCTGTCGTCGCGTTTCGCGCACGTTTCCCGGAAAGGTCCCGTACCATGATCTCGGACTACACCTACGCCGCCGCCCCGGCTCCCGAATCCTTTCAGGAGCGGGCGCGGGACCTGTTCAGCTTCGACGGCCGCCTGGGCCGGCAGTCGTACTGGCTGCGCGGCCTGCTGTTCTGGGCTTTCAACATCGTCGCCGCCATCCTCTTTGCGATTGCCGGAGACGCCGGATCGGCCACGATCCCGCTTGTCCTCATCGCGTCCGTCGCCTACATCGTTTGCTTCTTCGGGTCCCTCGCAACCACGGTCCGGCGCCTGCATGACCGGGGCCGCTCCGGCTGGTTCATGCTGATCGGGCTGATCCCGCTGGTCGGCTTTTGGGTGCTCATCGAGGTCGGATTCCTGTCCGGCGACGCGGGCGAGAACTAGTACGGCTCCCCGGTCGCGTAACCCCGGCCCTCGTCCAAGCCAACGCCTGTAAGAGACCGGCCCGGATCGTGCGATCCGGGCCGGTTCTTGTCTCTGTTTCCCGTGCCAAGAGGGCTCAATCCATTTCTTAGCAAAGTTTCCCGCCCCAAAGTATGATAAGAAAATCCATGTGATAGTTCGCGCATGTATGGAGTCCAACGTGATCCCATCCGATTTTACCGCTGACGCTCCGGGCACAATGGTGCGTGTACCTTCGCGCACTGGCCAGCAAGGATGGGCCTTCGTCCCACACCCGCTTCCGCCTTCGATACAGTTTGATCAGCGCATCACTACCGCTGCTGAACGAGCGGCGCTTGCTCTCGGCAACCTCAATGGATCAGGTCGGATGTTGCCCAACCCGACTTTGCTCCTACGGCCGTTCATGAGCCGGGAAGCGTTGGCCTCCAGCCGGATCGAGGGGACTCGCGCCGAATTCGACCAACTCGTGCTCATGGAGGCATCTGAGGAGGGCGACGTTTCCGATCCGGACCTCCAAGAGGTGACGAACTACATCAAGGCTCTCCATACGGGATGGCACAAACCCATCGAGCGATCGTTCTCTCCAGGCTTCATGATGGAGTTGCATCAACAACTGCTTGCGGGTGTCCGTGGATCGACCATGAACCCCGGCGCATTGCGCCATGTCCAAGTCCTCATTGGAAACAGAAATGACGATCTGCACCGCGCGCGATTCGTCCCTCCACCTCCGGAACTGGTCCGCGATCTCCTGGAAGACTTATGTCGCTACATCGAGGCACAGAGTGATCTCCCGATTCTTGTGCGCCTTGCAATCATTCACTATCAGTTCGAGACCATCCATCCCTTCATGGATGGCAACGGTCGACTTGGTCGTCTGCTCATGCCATTGATTCTCGGAACCTGGGGAGCCCTTGAACTTCCACTTCTCTATCTCAGCGAGTACTTCGAGGATCACCGTGACGAATATATCGATGCGCTCTACGCCGTAAGTCAGCGAGGAGCTTGGAACGAGTGGATCATTTTTACCCTTGGAGCCATTGAGCAGCAGGCCGACGATGCTGTCGTCCGTGGTCGGCAGCTGCTGGACTTGCGAGAACAGCTACGACTACTTTATGGAATTGGGCGCTCCACCAGCGTGATGCAAATCATCGACCACCTGTTTTCGCGGCCCTCCCTGACCGTCAAGCAAGCCGCCGACTATGCCCAAATCACGCCCAACGGCGCTGCGAGAATCATCGACGCCCTGGTCATTGATGGAGTTTTGGAAGAAGTAACGGGTCAAAAACGCAATCGGGTGTTCCTGGCTCGCGGCATCATGGATGTCATGACCCAGCGACGTCCGCCGAGTGATCCCGTCATGTAGCGGCGCAAGCCCTTCTGCCTTTGCCCCGCCCGCATGGCCGGGAGTTGGCTAGCGTCCCCTCGCGATTGCCGCTATCGTTCCCCCAGCGATCTTATGGTGAATGATGAGGTGACCATTGCGATTACGTGACGATCAGGCCGGCCTTCGTGGACTCGCGCTTCCCCGCCACCGCTGGGGTTCCGCCCATGCCGACCGCGCCGAAAACATGGCTACTGTCGTGGCGGGCAGCAATGCCGCCACCGCCGAGCAGTACCACAAGACTACGCTCGCCAACGGCGTCCGTGTCGTCACCGGTCCGATGTCCGGGGTCCGCTCCGCCAGCCTGATCTTCTATTACAACATCGGCTCCCGCTCCGAACCGAACGAGATCGCCGGGGTCTCCCACTTCCTCGAACACATGCTCTTCAAGGGCACCGCCAAGCGGCCCGACCCGATGACCATCTCCGAGGAAATCGAAAGCGTCGGCGGCATGCTCAACGCCGCCACCGGCCGCGAATCGACCTCGTACTGGTGCAAGGTGCCCAGCACCCACTTCGAGCTCGCCTACGACGTGCTGGCCGACATGCTCCGTAACTCCACCTTCGACGCGGCCGAGCTGGACAAGGAGCGCAAGGTCATCTTCGAAGAGATCCGCTCCGTCCAGGACGTGCCCGAAGACCTCGTCCACGACCTGATCGACCAATTGGTCTGGGGCGACGACCCGATTGGCCGCGAGATCGCCGGCTCGGAAGAGACGGTTTCCAACATCAACCGCGAGAACATGATCGACTTCTGGTCCCGCAACTACGGGCCGGACCGCCTGATCGTGGCCGCCGGCGGCGACATCCGGCACGAGGACGTGGTGGCCCTGACCGAGAAATTCTTCGGCGACCTGCAGGCCCCGGCCACGCCGGACGCGTACGTTCCGGTCACCGTCACCCAAATCGAGAAGCGTCTCAACGTCGTCAACCGCGAAACCGAGCAGGCGCACCTCTGCATCGGGTTCCCGGCGCTCTCCTACCATGATGAGCGCCGCTACGCGCAGTCGACGATCGAGGCGATCCTCTCGGCGGGCATGAGTTCCCGCCTCTTCCAGGAAATCCGCGAGAAGCGGGGTCTGGTCTATTCCGTCTACGGCTATTTCCGTGGCTACGAGGATATCGGGCAGGGCGTGATCTACGCCGGCACCGATGTCGATCGCGTCGAGGA
This sequence comes from Thermomicrobiales bacterium, assembly GCA_041743205.1. Lineage (GTDB taxonomy): Bacteria > Chloroflexota > Chloroflexia > Thermomicrobiales > UBA6265 > JACCYX01. Next base: position 4,313 of record JBGTNF010000409.1, read on the forward strand.
AACGATCGAGGCCGTGGTCGGCGAGCTCCAGAAGCTGCGTGACATCCCGGTGTCCCCGGAAGAACTGGCCAACAGCAAGACGCTCCGCAAGGGCCGCCTGCTGATGGGCCTCGAAGACAGCCGCTCGGTGGCGTCGTGGGTCGGCAGCCAGGAGGCGACCTACGGCCGGATCCGCACCCCGGAAGAGGTGATGGAGCTGATCGACGCGGTGACGGTCGACGGCGTTCGCGAAGTCGCCGACGCGGTGCTTCGCGAGGACCGACTGAACCTGACCCTGATCGGCCCCTACGCCGACGATGCGAAGTTCCGCGACCTGCTCGCGTTCCGGTAACGCAACGTCCGGGTCGGTTGGCGCCGATTCGTAGGGGAGGGCGCCCCGCTGGACCGTGTGGCCTCCCGCCGCTACCGGGTCGCGACACCACGGGAGCACACAAGGGCCGCCCCTACCGGTATCCGATCACATTGGCAACGCGGAGCCTGTTGCCGTCCGCAACGTGGCCGACATGGTCCCTCGCAAGCTCGGGAGGCCAGTACGAGATTGTCTGGTATGACTGAGCGCAATTCGCAAACCGATACCGATGGCGACCTGATTTTCATTGAACCTGCTTCAGGCCTGGAAATCCGGGCCGTGTCGCCATCGGAACGTGCGCTGGCGGCGGTCATCCTGGCCGGCGCCGTCGGCGAAGGAACCCCGGCGGCCGCTGCGGCCCGGATCGACGAGTTGCTCGCGTCCGACAAGTCCGCCTTCTACGGCGCCTACATCGCCCACGAGCTGGTGGCGGCCTACGGTATCCGTCGCGACGGCATGTCCAACGAAATCCCGCTGATCGCGGTGCGGGCGGATCACCGGCGCCGGGGCATCGGCCGCGCGCTGTTGCAGGACGCCCTGCGCCGATCCGGCAAGCGGCCGCTGGTGGTGGAAACCGACGACGCGGGCCTGCCGTTCTACAGGGCCTGCGGCTTCAAGCTCTTCGGCAAGCGCCCGCATCCTTCCGGCGCCGTCCGCTATCGTCTCGGTTGGCACGCGCCCGGACTGCGGTTCAAGGGCGGCTCGACCAACGCGTTGACCCACCAACCGCTCGATCCGTCGGCCGACGTATCGTCATGAGACCATCCGCGATCATCCGGGAGTTTTTCGCATGACCGCGGAATTACAGCAGGCATCGTCCCGGCGCGGCTGGGAAGCGATCGTCGACCTCGCCCTGAACGAAGACATCGGCACGGGCGACATCACCACCCTGGCCACCGTTCCCGCCTCGGCCCAGGCGGAAGGAACGATCCTCGCCAAGGACGCCGGGGTGATCTCGGGCATCGACGTGGCGCGCTTCGTTTTCTCCCGCGTCGACCCCGCGATCGAGTTCGAGGCCCTTGTCGCCGAAGGTGAAAGCGTGACGGCGATGACGCCGTTGGCGCGCGTCAGCGGATCGGCCCGGTCGCTGCTCACCGCCGAACGCACCGCCCTGAACCTGATGCAGCGGCTCTCCGGCGTGGCCACGATCACCGCGGGCTACGTGGCGGAAACCGCCGGCAGCGTATCTCGCGTGGTGGACACGCGGAAGACGACGCCCGGCCTGCGTTTGCTCGAAAAGCTCGCGGTCCAGCACGGCGGCGGCCACAACCACCGGTTCGGCCTCGCCGACGGCGTGCTGATCAAGGACAACCACCTCGCCGCGATCGGCGGCCCGGACCGGGTCACGATCGCGATCCGGAGCGCCCGGCAACTCGCCCCACACACCCTGAAGATCGAGGTCGAAGTGACGACGCTCGACGAACTGGACGAGGCGCTGGCGGCCGGGGCCGACATCATCCTGCTCGACAACATGGACGACGGCCTGATCGCCGAAGCGGTCGCTCGACGCGACGCCGCCGATCCGCGTATCCTGCTGGAGGCATCCGGCGGGATCACGCTCGAACGAATCCGGCGGCTCGCAGCCACGCGGATCGACCTGATTTCGTGCGGGGCGCTGACCCATTCCGCGCCGGCCCTGGACATCAGTTTCGACCTCGATTTCCAGCGGTAAGCACTTTCGCAACCCGCCCCTGATGATATATAGTGTACGTACACGGGACTCAAGCTTGCGCGGAGAAGTCCGGCGGCGAATGTGGGTGGTGAACCGGTGCACGACTGGTTCGATGATGACGCAGCGAAAGAAACCGGCAAGCGGCAAGACGCGTTTACTTACGTAAGTAGGCGTTCGTTGCAAGGCCGGCACCCACTGGCTTGAACGCCAGCACGGAACGACCACGGGAACGACCGTCACAACTCATTGCCCGTCCGGATGGGTCAGCTCGACCGGCCGGTGAAGGTGATGCAATCTGGTTGGCGGAGGAACTCGGCTCGAACAACGGCAAGCGGCGTCGGAATTGGTCGTGGGGACCAGTAGGGGAGATGGGCAGGACATGATCGCCGGAACAGGGGCGCGCACGCATGCTGATGCGCCAACGAACACACAACGATCCGGGAACCGACGCGGCTTGGCCATCGTGGTTGCGATAGGCGCGTTGCTGATGACGATGCTGGCGCCGCTGGTTGCGCCGGCCGCCGCCCAGGAAGAATGGTCCGCTCCGCGAACCGTCTACATCGAGGAGACCGGGCACAGCCTCGATCAACTCTTCCTCGATGTCTGGCGCGAGAGCGGCCGGGAATCATCCTACGGCTACCCGATCACCCCGGAAATCACGCTCGTCAACGGCCACATCGTGCAATACCTCAACTACGCCCGCTTCGAGTACTGGCCGGAAGGCGACGCCAACGGCCAGCAGTTCCACATCGGCAACATCGGCGAAGAACTGCGGCCGATCAGCCTCCAGCGCTCGATCGCCAGCTGGAACACGACCGGCGCCGCCACGGGCAGCGCCCAGGCCGAGCAGACGCTCGACACCGCCCGGGCCTGGCTGCCCGTCAGCGCGCCGGTGATCGCCGGCAACACCCGGTTCGTCGAGGAAACGCAGCACACCGTGCGCGGCAGCTTCCTCGATTTCTGGGAACGCACCGGTGAGGCGGCATTCATCGGCAATCCGCTGACCGAGGAATACGCGGCTGGCGGATCGACCTGGCAGGTCTTCGAGCGCGGCCAGCTCGAAATGGCGCCGGGCGGCGAAGCGCAAATGGTCCCCGTGGGCGAAATGCTGGCCACCAAGTACGGGCTCGATCAGAGCCCGGTGGGCCGGGGCGACCTTCCGGCCTACGACGAAGCCCTCTTCATCGAGCCGGAACCGTCATTCGGCGGGATCGCCGCCAGCTACGTGCCAGGCGGCGGCGAAGTCTGGATCGACATCAACCTCAACTCGCAGTACATGCAGGTTTTCCAGGGCGACACCGTGGTGATGGAAACCTACATCAGTTCGGGCAAACCAGGATTCGAGACCCCCACAGGCTCCTTTCGGATCAACCTCAAGAACGGCACCCAGGACATGGAAGGGTTGATCGGCGGCGAGTACTACAACGTCAAAGACGTTCCATCAGTCATGTACTTTACCAATGTAGGCCACGCCATTCACGGCGCCTACTGGCACAACAATTTCGGCGCAGTGATGAGTCACGGCTGCATCAATGTCCCGGTCGATCTCGCGGCCTACCTCTACGAGATCACCCCAACGGGCGCGCGGGTCGAAATTCACTGGTAAACCCGGCGTTCGGTTACTCACTGAGACTTCCCAGACGCGTTGCCCACGTCGCTGCAGCGAGAGATTTCTCGACAGCCCGCAGTATCCAGCGGGGCCGGCAGCTCGAAATGACGTATCGGCAAGCGGAGACCGGCGGTGGATGTGATCCACCGCCGGTTTCGCGTTCCGGCCATATGCTACGATCTGGTCAATGGATTCCGGACGAATGCATCTGCCCAGGCCGATCTGGGGTATCAAGGAGTACAGGCTTCACCAGCGGCACGTGGTCGACACGTCCCCGGTTCTCACCGTCCCCGAACTGGATCGCCCCATGACCTTCCGGTTGATCGCGACAAGGCTCAAGGAGCGGCTCGGGTGGTCGAAGCCCCGGCCGGAAACGATCGTGCTCCTGATCCTGCTGCTGGCGACGATCGCGATGCCGGTCACGTATCGCACCGGCGCCGAGGTCGAGCATCCGCACACGATCTTCCAGGGCATGATCGACGCAATCACCGGGACTCATCATCATCACGACCACCCGGTGGGCGCCGAAACGGACGATCACGCGGCGGTTGAAACGTCGCCCTTCGTGCCGGTCGGCGTTCCCCTTTCGATCCTTGAAAACCCTCGCCTCGAACCTCCCCACGTCGATGACCTGAACCGAGGAACCGACTCCCCACAGTTGCCGGGCGTATCGATGCCGATTACCTCGCTCGCCTCCATCCAGTCCCTGGGCCTGCTGGTGGCGGCGCTCCTCGCCGGCGTCGCAGACCGGCCGCTCTGGAGTCAAACGGTTCGCCTGCTGAACCACGCAGTCGCCGTGGAAAGTCCTCCCCCGCGCCTTCTGAGCCACAGGCCCATCATTTCGTAGGGCTGTCGAGCTTGTCTCGGCCCGTTCAAGTCGATGCGTTTTTCGCATGAGCATGGGGCATCGCGCTTTACGAACTTCGGGTAGAACCTGTGCAATCCAGTTGGCCGCTCTCGTCGCTGCGGCGAAAGATTTCTCCACTCGCCTGCGGCTGGTTACGGAATGGAGTGTTAGACGCCACTCGACTAATACCCGGTCAGGCCACGGGGCCGAGACAAGCTCGGCAGCCCTACGAAACCGAGGTGGTTGACACCGTTCGATACCACGAGCCTACGCGATCAACCGAGTCTGGCATCGCGTTGGTTTCCTGACGCCAGCGCACAACAAGGAGTTCCTCAATGAACCTTCACGCAATCCCTTCGGCCCGGCGCAATGTCGTCGTGCTGTTCGCCGCCTTCACAATGGCGGTATTCGCCCTTGCGCAGCCATTCGCGGCCTCGGCCCACGAAACCCGCGTTGTCGCCACCGACTATTCGTTCGTCGTCGGCTTCATCAACGAGCCCGCCGTCCAGGGCGACACCAACGGCATGTGGCTGGAAGTCACGATGGCCGAGGCCCCGGTGCTGGGCCTGGCCGACACCCTCCAGGCCCAGGTGATCTTCGGCGACGACACCCGCGACATGGCGCTGACCCCCGCCTTTGGCGAGGAAGGCGTCTACGAAGCAGTCTTCATCCCCAGCGAGCCGGGCGATTACACCTTCCGCTTCTTCGGCCAGATCAACGGGGTCGATGTCGACGAAACGTTCACCTCCTCGCCCGAGGGGTTCGATTCGGTCGCGGCGCGCACCGATCTCGAGTTTCCGGGCAGCACGGGCGAGGTTGGCAGCAATGATGGCGACACGATGTCGGTGGCGATGCCGCTCGCCGCGGGCGCGGTCGTCCTGATCCTCGGCGCCGGCGGGCTCGCCCTGCGCCGCCGTTCGGCCTGACGTTTGACTGGCAGATTTTCCAACGATGGCTGGGGCGACACGTTCGTCCCGGCTGTCACCCCCTGCTGTTCATGCCGGCGCCAACTGGCGCTGCTCCTGACCAGCCTGGCATTCTTCGTCGCCCTGCTGCAGGATCCCCAGGGCGCGTCGGCCCACGCGGCCCTGGCCACCAGCGACCCGGCCAACGGCGACGTGCTGGCCACGGACCCGGAAACGGTTACGGTCAGCTACACGGAACCGCTGGAACAGTCGTACAGCCGGGTGAACCTCTTCGACAGCCAGGGCACGGAGGTTGCGGGGTCGAGCTTCACGTTCGGGGACGACGGCTACACGATGATCGTCGCCGTACCCGTCAACCTGCCCAACGGAACCTATTCCGTGCTCTGGCGAACGCTCTCGGAGGCCGACGGTCACACGGCGCAGAACTACTTCGCCTTCACCATCGGGTCCAACGCGGATATCGCGCCGGTCGTCATCCCTGGTTCGGCCATCGAGGGCGACAGCGTGCCCCAGTGGGCGAAAACCACCTCCCGCTGGGCGGCGTTGCTGGGCGCCATGGCCTTGATCGCCTGCTGGCCAGTGTGGGCGACCGTAATCCGGCCCGCGCTCGGTCCGGTCCGCAACGACGCGGCGCCGATCGTGCGCGCGATGCGCCGGT
>JBGTNF010000410.1:0-3134 GCA_041743205.1 Thermomicrobiales bacterium
CTGGCGGGGCGATCCAGGCTCCCCTGCCGTGGACGGGGATGGTCGAAAGCGTGTACCTGACGAGGAGCAGCGTGACCGCACGTCCAGCCAGAGTTCGTCAAGCTGCGTTTAGCCGGTCGCGCTGCCATCGACGCCCTGCACTAACCAGTTCATGGTCAGGATTTCTTCGTCCGTCATCGAGACGCCCTCGGCGACTCCCTCCGAACCATCCTGCCGCGTCAGCGGGCCGGTGAAGATATTGGTCACGCCCATCGTCCCGCCGCGGAACTCTTCCGCCATCGTCCCGGCAGCCTCGGCGACATCCGCGGGCACGAACGCGGCCAGCGGCGCGAGATCGACCACGCCGTCGGCCCAACTGCCCCAGTACTGATTGGACTCCCAGGTCCCGGCCAGCATCTGTTCGACGGCGGCAATGTAGTACACGCCCCAATCCCAGACCGCGCTCGTCAGCACTGCCTCGGGCGCCAGGTCTGCCGTGTCGACGTTGTAACCAACCGCGTACCGGCCAGCCGCCTCGGCCGCCTGCAACGGGGCCGGGCTGTCCTGGTTGGTGGCGATCACCTCCACGCCCAGGTCGACCAGCGATTGCGCCGCCGCGGCTTCGAGCTGCGGATCGAACCAGGTGTTGGTCCAGACGACCTGGACGGCGACATCCGGGTTGGCGGTTTGGGCGCCGAGCGTAAAGGCGTTGATTCCGCGGATGACTTCCGGGATTGGGAACGCCCCCACGTAACCAAGGCTGCCCGTTTCGGCCATGCTCGCCGCCACGAAGCCGGAGACGTATTGCGGTTCCTCGATCTTCCCGAAGCCGGTGCTCACGTTCTCCGCCACCTGGTAGCCGGAGATGTGGATGAACCGGGTCTCCGGGTATTGCTGCGCCACCGCGAGCACCGCCGGCGCGTACCCGAAGGAGGTGGCGACGATCAGGTCGTAGCCTTGCTCGGCGTAGCCGCGGATCGCCCGTTCCGAATCGGCCTGGGTGTCTGGCACGCTTTCGAGGAACGCCGTCTCGACGTTCGGCAGCGCCGCCTGCAGCGCGATCCTGCCCTGATCGTGGGCGTAGGAGTAGCCCAGATCGCCGACGGGCCCGATGTAGACGAAGGCGACCCGGAACGGATCGCCCGCCGGGGTCGCCTCCTGGGCGAATACTTCGCGTCCAGCCGCCGCCAGGGCGACGGAGGCGCTCGCCCCAATCGCCAGCGAGCGGCGATTCAGGCGTACGTGCAAGAGGTCATCCGCCGATCGGAAAAGCGCCATCCTATTTCCTCCCTCCATCACGTTCGGGTCATTTCCGAACGTGCTTCGGCTCCAACTTCTGTCATGTCGAACCCGGTCGGGATAACGGTTGGGAAGCGGCATGACTCCAGCAAACGGACGGCCGGATCACCCGGTCGGGCTGCCCTCGACGCCCTGGACGAACCAGGTCATGTTGAGGATCTCGTCATCGGTCATCGAGGCGCCCTCGGCGACCCCTTCCGAACCATCCTGTTGCGTGAGCGGACCGGTGAAGATATCGGTGATCCCCTTCGCGCCGGATCGGAACTCCTCGGCCATTGCTTCCGCCTCGGCGGCAACCTCCTCAGGCACGAATGCGGCGAAGGGCGCGATGTCGACCACGCCATCGGCCCAGCTGCCCCAGTACTGGTTCGAGCTCCAGGAGCCGGCCAGGATCTCCTCGGCGACGAAGGTGTAATACGATCCCCAGTTCCAGACGGCGCTGGTGAGTACGGCACCGGGAGCCTGGTCCGACATGTCGACGTTGTAGCCGACGCCGTACTTGCCGGCCGCTTCCGCGACCTGCTGCGGGCCAGTCGTATTCTGGTGCTGCGCGATGACGTCCACGCCGAGATCGACCAGTGATTGCGCGGCGGCGCTCTCCACCTGCGGGTCGTACCAGGTATTGGTCCAGACAACCTGCACGGTCACATCCGGGTTGGCCGCCTGGGCGCCGAGGGTGAAGGCGTTGATGCCACGGATCACTTCCGGGATTGGCACGGCCGCGACGTACCCGATCAGGCCGGTTTCGGCCATCTTGCCCGCCACGAAGCCGGTGACGTAGCGCGGCTCCTCGATCTTGCCGAAGCCGGTGCTCACGTTGTCCGCGACCTGATACCCGGAAATATGGACGAACTGGACCTCGGGGTACTGGGGGGCCACCGCTAGCACGGCCGGACCGTAGCCGAACGACGTCGCGACGATGACGTCGTATCCCTCTTCGGCATACCCCCGGATCGCACGCTCGGCGTCCGCCTGCAACTCGGGAACGTTCTCGAGATAGGCGGTTTCGACATTGGGAACAGTCGCTTCGAGCGCGATCCGGCCCTGGTCGTGGGCGTAGGTGTAGCCCCGATCACCGACCGGTCCGTTGTAGATGAAGGCCACCCGAAGCGGATCGACGGTCGGTGTCCCGTCCTGGGCGACGGCCTGGCCGAAGCCGGAGGCAGCAACGGCGGCAGTTGCCCCGGCGCCGAGAACGAGCGATCGACGGTTGAGTCGTGCGGTCAGCAGGTCTTCAGCAGTGCGGTACAAACCCATCCTCAATCCTCTCCACCAGCGGCGCGACGACAGGCGCCATCCGCGACTTACCATTTTCGCGATGTCACGAGGTCCCGGCATCGGCTGCCTCGAACACGATCTCCTGGGCGCCCTCCCACACAATGCGCCGGCCCACTTCCCGGAGCTGCTCGTTGCCCTCGACGATCGTCAGGAAATGGTTGCCCGCCAACTGGCCCATGGTGCTGGCGAAGCAGGTTCGGCCATAGGGGAAAAGGATTTCGGTTTCGCTGAACCCGCCGGGGTAGAACAGGATTTCACCCGGGGATGGATAACTGGTCGCGTTTTCGACTCCAACCCCCAGCTCGAAGCCGCCGAGCGGGATCCAGCCGGATTCCCCGCTCCACCGGGCCTGGATGAGTCGTTCCGAATACGGAAGCAGGTCCCTGAAAGCGGCGACAGTCCGGGGAGCCGCCTCCTCGAACTTCGCCATGAATGTCATTCCGGCGACACGGATTCTCAGCATTGTATCAGCGCGCTCCCGCCGCCCGTCGCCGCCAGGCGCCGACGCATTCACCTCGCTTGGACACCGCGCCCAAGCCGATCGAGTCGACTCTGTGACGGCCATCCCTTAGTGTACG
>JBGTNF010000411.1:0-15218 GCA_041743205.1 Thermomicrobiales bacterium
GAGATGGTGATGCCGGGGGACAACGTGCAGATGGGGGTGGAGCTGATCACGCCGGTGGCGATCGAGGAAGGGTTGCGGTTCGCGATCCGCGAGGGCGGCCGGACCGTCGGCGCCGGCGCCGTCACCCAGATCACCCAGTAGGAATCACGTTTTTGGCGCCGGTCGGGGTCGTTTTGATCCCTTCCGGCGACCGCCTGGAAACCGGACGGCAACGTTGGGTGACCCGATAGGAATGTAGTACAATGGCCAGGAAGTCGAAGGCTGACCGACCGGTGATTACCCTCGAATGCACGGTGTGCCGCGAGCGGAATTACACCACCGAGAAGAACCGTCGGAACGATCCGGGACGTCTCGAACTCAAGAAGTTCTGCGTTCGTTGCCGCAGTCATCAGCTTCACCGCGAAACGCGCTAACCCGTGGTTTCCGGATGGTGCTCATAGGGTCGTAGCTCAATTGGTAGAGCAACGGTCTCCAAAACCGTAGGTTGCGGGTTCGATTCCTGCCGGCCCTGCCAGGTTGTCCAGTCCGATTCAAGTGGGGCGGCGCCAGCGGCACGCCTCACTTGTCTTGCGTTAAACGCAAGGAAAATTTGGACTTTAGGCGACGAGACCGCTTCGCCGTGAACACGAAGTCGGCGCGACTGGGTGATGTTGCAATCTGCAATCACGAGCCGTTAGCCCAGGTGTGAAGGATTCGAGACGTGAGTTCTCAAGAGCAATCATCGAGCTTCAAGCGGCGATCTTCAGGAAAGCGGACCCGTCGCCCCGTGCAAGGGGCACCCGGTCAACAAGTCGCCAACCGGGCGGCCACATCGGGAGCCGGTGATGGTTCACCGGCCGCTGATGCTGGCGCCAACACCGCCGTCGCCGAGAAGCCGTTGCCGGCAAGGAATTCGGCTCGTGGCTCGACCGCTCCCGCCGCCAAGCCGCGAGTTCGAATGACTGGCAAGTCGGAGACGTCCGCGTCGTCGTCGCCGTGGCAACGCGTCATAAATACCAATCGCTTCGAAGGGCTCCAGAAATACATTCGTGAGGCGATGTCCGAGATCCGGAAGGTGATCTGGCCCGATCGGGAAACGACGCGCAACCTGACCCTCGTCGTGATCGCTGTGTCGATCGTTCTCGGTATCCTGCTCGGCGGCATCGACTACGTCCTCTTCCAGCTCTTCGAGGCGTTGCCGTAACGCTCGGTGAAGTCACCCTCATCAAGGAGGCATCGATGGCTCGCCCATCACTGCGCGAACGCCTGGCGGCCAAACGCGCCGCTGAAATTGGAGAGCCAGTCGAGTCCGGCGAAGGCCACTGGTACGTTCTTCACACCTATTCCGGATACGAGAAGAAGGTCAAGAAGACGATTGAGAGCAAGGTCGACGCTCGGGACCTGGGCGACCGGGTCTACGAGATCGTCGTACCCGAGCAGGAAGAAATCGAGATCAAGCAGGGGCAGCGACACACTGTCCTGAAAAAGGTCTTTCCCGGTTACGTGCTCGTCCGCATGGAGCTCGACGAAGAAACCTGGTACGAACTCCGGAACACTCCGGGCGTCACTGGTTTCGTCAGCGCTCAGAACAACCGCCCCGTGCAACTCACCGAGGCCGAGGCCCAAAGTGTGCTCAAGGGCATCACCGCCGAGGCGCCGAAGGTGAAGATCCAGTTCGCGATCGGGGACACGGTGAGGATCACCGACGGTCCGTTCGCGGATTTTCGCGGCGAGATCGATGAGATCAATAACGAAAAGGGCAAGATCAAGGTGCTCGTTTCGTTTTTCGGACGGGAAACGCCGGTCGAGCTGGATTTCCTCCAGGCCGAGCGCGAGATTTAGGCTTGAACGCGCCTGATGGCGCCTGGGCAGGCGGGCCAGACGACGGTCCGCAGAGACGATGAGGCGCCAGTTTGGCGCCGGGAAGGAACACTCTCTTGGCCAAGAAGATTCGCGCCTATGTGAAGCTTCAGATTCCGGCGGGCAAGGCAACGCCCGCCCCGCCAATTGGCCCCGCGTTGGGTCAGCACGGCGTTGCGATCATGAACTTCTGCAAGGAATACAACGAGCGCACCCAGGCGATGGCGGGACAGATCATCCCGGTCGTGATCACGGTCTATGAAGATCGATCGTTCACCTTCGTCACCAAGACACCGCCCGCCGCGGACTTGTTGCGCAAGGCAGCGGCGATCGACAAGGGAGCCGCCAACTCCAAGGCCACCATCGTCGGCAAGGTGACCTCGACCCAGATCCAGGAGATCGCCGAGTTGAAGTTGAAGGATCTCAACGCAGTCGACCTGGCGGGCGCCGTCAAGCAGATTGAGGGCACGGCCCGCAGCATGGGCATCGAAATCGCCAGTTAGCGCCTGACGGGTGCTGCCGTTCTCGTTTGCGTAGGCCTGCGGCAGCGAAGCGATGCTTGCTCCGCCCACGTGACGGGTTGACACGCGGGCGGCCACAAGGGCCTGCCTACGAATTTTTCGAATCAGGTGGGAGGTGCCTTCCAGCGCCGCTCGAACCACAGGAGATGTACACATGGCCAGGCACGGCAAGAAATACACGGATGCACTCAAGAAGGTCGGCGGCGAGCGACTCTATTCGGTCGAGGAGGCGTCGTCCCTCCTCAAGGAAGTCGCGTTCGCCAGTTTCGATGAATCCATCGAGCTGCACGCCCGGTTGGGCATCGATCCCCGCCAAGCGGACCAGGCGGTGCGCACCAACGTGGTGCTGCCGAACGGCAACGGCCGCGTCGTTCGCGTGCTTGTCTTCGCCGCGGGCGAGGCGGAGCGCGCGGCGCTCGACGCTGGCGCCGATTTTGCCGGCGTCGACGAATACGTCGCCCAAATCAACAACGGCTGGCTGGAGTTCGACGCCACCATCGCCATGGCCGACCAGATGGGCAAGGTCGGCGGTCTCGGCCGGATCCTCGGCCGCCGTGGGCTCATGCCGAACCCGCGGTCCGGTACGGTGGTTCGCGATGTCGCCGACCTTCCGGGTGTGATCCGGGAACTCAAGGGCGGCCGCGTCGAGTTCCGGAACGACCGCACAGGCAACGTGCACATCACCATCGGCAAGAAGAGTTTCACCCCGGAGCAGATTTCCCAGAACCTCCTGGCCGTGGTGGATGTGATCAACCGGTCGAAGCCCTCTGGCGTCAAAGGCATCTATTGCCGTACACTCACCCTGGCGACGACGATGGGGCCCGGCATTGCGTTGGATGTCAACGACACGCTGGCCAAGGCCTCGAGCGTCGGCCAATAACATCGAACTCCTGAAGTTGAGAATTCCTGGCCGATGACTGTCGGTGCGGTCCGCCGCTTAATCTCCGACTGAGGCTCAGGTCGCGCATCCACCGGATGCTGCACCCTGGGCGTAACTGGCCCAGGGTGCTTTTCTTCGCGAGCATGGGGCAACCGCCCGCGAAATCCGGAAGGAAAGGAGGTACAGTCCATGCCAACTCCTCAAAAAGCTGCCCAGATCGAGGACCTCGCCGAGCGTATGTCTCGATCGCAGCTGACCATCATTGCGGATTACCGCGGTCTCTCGGTCGACGCGTTGCAAGGGTTTCGAACCCGGCTTCGACCGCTGGATTCAGAGTTCCGGATCGCCAAGAATACCTTGACCCGGATCGCGGCGGCCCAGGTCGGCATCGAAGGTCTCGAGTCACAGCTGGAAGGCCCGACGGCCATCCTGTTCGCCTACGGCGATGTCGTGGCCCCGGCCAAGGCGATCAGCGATTTCGTGCGATCGTCACGAATCCTGCAGATTCGTGCGGGCGTGATGAACAACCAGGTCATCACCCCGGCGGATATCGAAGCGATTTCGAGTCTGCCGCCACGTGAAGAACTGCTCGGCAAGCTTGTCGGCTTGCTGGCGTCACCCATGACGCGCACGGTAGGGGTCCTGAGCGGCCCGGCCCGATCGGTCGTCTATCTCGCCAACGCCCGTGTCGAGCAACTGGGCGGCAATGCCGCCGATGTTGCGGATGCTGCCGAAGCCGCCGACTAATCCGGAGGTCTCGTTCCACGGTCGCGAGTTGCGAACCGGGAAAATGTGTCGATTGTAGAGAACGCCGCCTGATGTGGCGGCTCGGGAGAACCAACACATGGCTGACAACACCGCGTTGATCGAACAACTGGAGGGCCTGACGGTTCTCGAACTCAATGGTCTGGTCAAGGCCCTTGAGGAGAAGTGGGGCGTTTCCGCCGCGGCTCCGGTCGCGATGGGCGTCGCTGGCGGCGGTGGCCCGGCCGGCGCCGTGGCCGAGGTCGAGGAAAAGACGGAGTTCGACGTTGTCCTCACCGAGATTGGTCCGAACAAGATTCAGGTCATCAAGGCTGTCCGCGAGCTGACGAGCCTTGGCCTCAAGGAAGCCAAGGATGTCGTCGATTCGGCTCCGAAGGCCGTTAAGGAAGGCGTCGCCAAGGACGAGGCGGACGCCGCCAAGACCAAGTTGGAAGAGGCTGGCGCCAAGGTCGAGATCAAGTAGCTGGAATCGCCGGGTGGAGCCGATTCCGGTTCCGCCCGGCGATGGCCCCGGGCGCTCAATTGTCCGGGTTGGCGACAGTGCCGTATAATGAGGCGGCAAAACCAGTTTTCGGGGCGTGGCGCAGTCCGGTAGCGCACCGGTATGGGGTACCGGTGGTCGGAGGTTCGAATCCTCTCGCCCCGACCAATCGAACATGTGGCCCGGCAATGATCGGGCGAAACAACATCGGCCTGGTCAGTCCTCAACCACTGATTTCCAGTTCGACTTCAAGACTCACTCGCCGAGGGCTAGTACGCGATGCATCGTGTTGAGGAAGGCGCCACGCGGTGGCGCATTATCATCGCCGACGACGAATCCCTGATCCGGCTCGACCTCCGCGAAATGCTTACGCATCTCGGATACGACGTCATCGGCGAAGCGGGAGATGGCCAGGCCGCCATGGAGATGGCGCGCCGCCTCCGTCCCGATCTCCTGATCATGGACATCAAGATGCCGGACCTCGACGGCATTTCCGCGGCTGAAGCACTGACCCGCGAACGGATTGCGCCGGTCGTACTGGTCACCGCGTATTCGGATCAGGGACTGGTCGAGCGCGCGCGTGAAGCTGGCGTCGTTGGTTATGTGGTCAAGCCGTTCCGCGAGGCTGAACTGATGCCGGTGATCGAACTCTCCCGCGCCCGGTTCGAGGAATTCCGAACGCTCGAGCGTGAGGTGGGCAGCCTCAAGGATGCGCTCGATTCACGCAAGGTCATCGAGCGCGCCAAAGGCGTGCTGCAGGAAACGCATGGCTTGCGGGAGTCCGAAGCGTTCCACCGCATCCGGAAGACCAGCATGGATGCCCGGAAATCCATGAAGGAAGTTGCCGAAGCCATCCTCCTGGCGCACGACATGGACACCTCGATCGGCAATTCCACCGACGACATCGAGCAGGACGGGCTGTAGAAGCCTCGCGCCGTGGTGCAGCTTCCAGGTTTTTCGATTCGTTGGCAAAAACGGCCGCCCTTATGGCGGCCATTTTTGCGCGATCATCCGGCAGGGTCGGTAGACATCGGCACGGCCGCCATAGGGGTGGCCGGTAGCTCATCCGAAATCCGGATGAACGCGCGAGGTTCCCGGATCGCCCGCCAAATTGCTGCCGAAGATATCGCTTCGCTGCCTCGTACCTCGGAATGATAACACGACGACGCTCGAAATGACGTGCTGTTGCGGAACGTCCGGTGTCTACCCGGAGTCGGTGTCAGTAGTCCGTCTAACCTACCGTGACGCCTCATCAACCGCCTTTCCAGGGAACGAGGCAGCCTCGCTGGTCCAGTGAGGCCGGGGTCCCTCGCCAGTTCGGGATGACCGTTGGGGAGGTGTCAACACAAATTGGACGGATAACCCAGTACGACTTACTGGTTCGCCGGAGAGACCTTCGTATCCATTGGCCAGCTTGATGCGATGCGTCTGCTGGCCCGAAGCGCCACCGATTTGCCAAGGACGTGACGCTTGGCCATCCTTCTCAGTCGGCCTTCGGAGCAGTGGCCGGGCTCACGGCGCCGGCGAGGCGGGAGTCGACGGAAACGCCTCGGGTGACGCCAGACCCGATTGTTCGATGGTCACGGTTGTTTCCAATTGTTCGGACGTCTGCCAAGTGGCGCCCTGGGGCACCGTCACTTCCAGCGGCACGGCGTACGTCCCCGGACCGAAGCCGCTCAGGTTGACCCAGATGCTGATGTCCTCCGGCGTCATTGCCTGCAGGATGTCGATCGGCGCCGAAACCTCGATCGAGATCGTCGTCTGTTCGATCGACGCGCTCAGCCCGCTCCCGAGTCCCAACGGCTCTACGGGCAGGTCGGCCAATGTCTGCGACGATGCGGAAATGTCTTCGATTGCCAGGCGCACCTCGATCGTGTCGCCAGCCGGCTCGATGATCGTGACACCATCCGGCAGGTCGGCCAGTCCGACCCGGGTGCTGATCGATTGCGTCGCGTCCGTCACGTCAACGGGCTCGGTGTTGACGAACAACAGATCGTCGATCACTTCAGGGGGGCCGTCCACGATGATTGTGTCGGGGAGCGCGCGCCGCTGCTGCACCGAAAAGCCTTCCGCCGGTACGCCGGTAACCGTTGGGATGACCGACACCGATTTACCGCTCGTCTGCAGGTCGACCTCGGCGGAAATCGCCTCCGGCAGGATCGTGACCTCGCTCACCCGCTGGTCGTCGGCGTCGACGGCGTACGGCGTGTACGTTTCCTCGAAGTTCTCGATTTGTTGGTCGAAACTGACTGGCAGGATCACCTCGGCGACACGATCCACGGCCGACGTGGGGCCGGTCACGGTCACCTGGCTGACCTCCATTCGAACGTCGCTCACCGTTCGCGTCTGATCCTCACTCGTTGCTACGGCGTAATCGAGCGGGAAGATTTCCGACACGAGCTCGTCGACCCGAATGGTGACTTCATTCGGATCGACCGATACATCGTCGATGTTGGGCACATTGGCCACCAGCGGCCTTCGGTACTCGCCGGGCTCGTCGATGTCCGTTAAATCGACAGTGAGCGTGATGTCCGACTGGCTGATCGGTCGTACTTGTGACTGGGCGCCTTCGATCATGACCGTCGCGTTGGCCAGCGTCGTAACCACCTCGAGCGAGTTTGGCAGTGGTCCCACATCGATCGGCACGCCGGTGATCGTCTTTTGCGTCAGCGGGTCTTGAAGTTCCGTCACCCAGCCCCAGAAGAGCACGGCCAGCAGCAAGGACACTCCAAACCGGATCCATTGGGTTCGGTTCGGCCGCAGGTGATATTTGGTGACGAGTTTGTTGATAGCGGCAAGCAATGGTTTCATGAGGTTCGCGTCGTCGATCGTTTGGCCGGGGCTGCGGGCTTCCGGGGCGTTCCGTTGTTGGACCCATTGGTGTGAAAGAGCCCCGTCAGGTTGAACCGGTTCGGCTTGGGCGTGTCGTTCACGTCAGGCTGCGCAATCCGCAGGAGCGTCCGGAGCACGCGGCGCAGGCGATCCTGATCGAGGTTGCGGATCAACCGGCCTGAGTGCGCGACCGACATTTGGCCCGTCTCCTCCGACACGACCACCGCCAGCGCGTCGGATTCCTCTGTGACGCCGATCGCCGCCCGGTGTCGGGTGCCGAGCTGGCTCGAGGCCGAGATATTGTCCGTCAACGGCAGCACCACGCTGGCTGCCAGAATCCGGTCTCCCTGGATGATGACCGCCGCGTCGTGCAGTGGCGAGTTTGGAAAGAAGATGTTGATCAACAATTGCCGTGAAATTTCTGCGTCCAGCGACACGCCCTTGCTTACGTAATCCTGAAGACCGGTTTCTCGCTCGATCACGATCAGGGCGCCATACCGAAGCCGCGAGAGCTGACTCGCGGCTCGCACGATCTCGTCGACGGCGTGATCCGTGGCCGATTCTTCCTGGTTGGGAAACGGATTCTTAAGCCAGGATCCGGTGTGGCCGAGCTGTTCGAACGCGCGGCGCAGTTCCGGTTGGAAGATGACGGGAATAGCAATCAGCAGCGCAGGCCAAACGTTACGCAGCAACCAGTTGAGGGTATCGAGCTCAAGCACCCAACCCAGCAGGAACAGGAATGCGAACAATGTCACGATGCCGCGGATCAGGGTCAAAGCCCGCGTGCCCTGGGCTACCCAGAGCAGCCAGTAGATGATGAACGCGACGACCAGGATGTCGATAACCGCCCGGACATCCCACACGCGGTCGAAAAGCCAGTTGAGATTAGACATGGCGGGCTCCGCCACCGTTCTCGCCTGTCCTCATCTGCACTATGGGGGTTGAGCGCTGCTTGATCACTGTCACATCGTTTTCCCATGCCGCGCCAGGTCTCGAGCCAGCCCTCACGAGACGCGCCAACATGATTGTCGTGTCGCTTGCCCCCCTCTAACGCCCGCCGGAATGCGGCGGTTTCCGGTCAGGAGGCGCTGATTGAGCATGACCTCACGTCCAAGCGCCTGTCAACCCCGGCGGGTGGTCCGTCGCATTTGGCGAGGATCACCCGGCCGGCGAAAGTCTTCCGCATCCATTTGAACGTACTGCGTCAACCGGTGATCGAGGATGCGCGAGAGGATGCGGTCCTCCACTTTCTTGTGATCGACATTGGACGTAATCACGGTCGGAAGTTGCTCCATGTACCGGTGATTGATGATCTGGAAGAGCTTTTCCTTGGCCCACGGGGTGGCATTCTCGGTGCCCAGGTCGTCGAGCACGAGCAATCCCACGTCGCGGATGAGTTGGAAGCGCTCATCGTAAGTAGCCGGCAGGTTGGGATCGAACGTGGCGCGCAGGTGGTCGAGCAGATCCGGCACCTCGTCGAAATAGGTGCTGACACGCTGGTACGTGATCGCATAGTTCGCCACTGCCGCCGCCAGGTGGGTCTTGCCGACTCCCACCGGCCCCTGCAGGAACAACCAGTGGTGCGATGGATTCTGCGCGAAATCCAGCGCCTTGGCGTACGCGTCCTGCACTCCGGGAACGTCACTGTCGAACGTGTCGAACGTGAGGTGCGCCAGGTTGTCGAGGTTCGAGAGGCGATGCAGCTTGTCGGCGTTCGCGCTTTGCAGCTCCTGCTGGCGACAGGTGCAGATCGTGATCTGCCCAAACATTGGATGGCCGACCGGGAAATCGCCGCGCAGGTAACCGGCATCCTGGCAGATCGGGCACCTGACCGTGTCGCGATTGCTCAGCACGATCGACCCGCCCGTCGCGGAAGCGGTCGGCGGTCGTAGCGGGAGGTCCTTCAACACGTGGCCAATTCGTTTCATGGTGATGGCTCTTTTCCCTTACCACGGGCTCGTGTGACTTCCCCAATGATAGCTGGTCAGTCGTCGCGGGCACGACGCCCCTGGGCTCGCCAGTTCTCGAGGATACGCGTTACATAACGCCAACTGCGTCGATTGTACGTGACAGCTTCTTCCAGCGCATCCTCGATCCAGTCGTCCGGATACTCTTCGATGGCGCGCGTGATCTGGTCGGCGATGAGCGGCGTTAAGGCGCCGATGTTCTGCTCGTACAGGCGAAAGGCGTTTGGCCGATCGATCGTGATCGACGGCGGGTTTTCATCTGGCCACAGCGAGCGCGGGGCCGGCAGTTGACCGGTCTCCATGAGGCGTATGCTGCTGCGGTTCTCGGGTGTGTTCAGGTAATAGAACGCAGCGCGTTTGCGCGCTTCGGCGGACACCAGGCGCACCAGCGTGCCTCGGGCCAGGGCCAGGTCGAGCCCCTTGGTGATGCGTGCGTCCGGGGCCCGTGGACTGCCTTCGACCCGCAACGACGTGCGAAGCGTTCGGTCGCGTAGGATGGTTTTCTCGGCGAGCGGCTCGGCGAACCCGCCCGCGTCGTGAAACAGCCGGAGCACCGCCAGGCTGACCTGGAGTTCCTCGATGCTGGTGATCGCCGGAACCACGTCGGTCAGGATCGAGGCCGGAATCGGGATCACTTCGGTCGGGTTCAGCACCAGTCCGGTGACGGCTGAAGGCTTGTCAGGGGAGGCCGGGCGGGGCATCAGGCGTCCGGCTCGCGATAGAGCTCGAGATCGGCGAACCGGGCGGTGCGTTCGAAGAACCGGAGATTCACGCTACCCACCGGGCCGTTGCGATGTTTGGCGATGATGATTTCCGCGATGCCCTTCTTCTCCGAGTTTTCGTCGTACTTGTCGTCGCGGTAGATGAACATCACGATGTCCGCGTCCTGCTCGATCGAGCCGGATTCGCGAAGGTCGGACAGCATCGGCCGGTGGTCGGCGCGGGTTTCGACCGCGCGCGAGAGCTGGGAGAGCGCAATCACCGGAATGTTCAGTTCCCTGGCCAGGCCCTTCAGGCCGCGCGAAATTTCGGAAATTTCCGCGACCCGGTTTTCGGTGCGCCGGCCGCTCATGAGTTGCAGGTAGTCGACGATGATGAGGTCGAGTCCCTGTTCCGCCTGCAATCGCCGCGCTTTGGATCGCACGTCCATGATGCTGGCGTTGGCCGAATCGTCGATGTAAATCTCCGCCTCGGCCAGCCGTCCGAAGGCCCGCGAGATGCGATCCCACTCGCTGTCGTCGATGTTGCCCAGGCGGAGGCGGTGCGAGTCGACGCCCGTTTCCGTCGACAACAGCCGCTGGACCATTTGCTCGGCCGACATCTCCAACGTGAAGATGCCGACCTTGCGTCCGTGCTGCACGGCGGCTCCATACGCGACGCCAAGCGCCAGCGCGGACTTTCCCATACTTGGCCGGGCCGCGAGGATCAGGAGGTCGGAGCGCTGGAGCCCGCCGGTGAGCTTGTCAAGGTCGGAAAACCCGGTCGGCACGCCGACGACTTCGCCCCGGTTTTGCTGCAGGTAATCGAGCTGGTCGAAAAATTTGTCGAGCACATCGGCGATCGACTGGAAGTCCTTGGTCTGCCGGCGTTGCGAGACGGTGAACAGCGCCTGTTCGGCGGAATCCAGGGCATCAGCGGCGTCCAGATTGTCCTGGAACCCGATGCCGACGATGTGCGTCCCGGCGTCGATGAGGCGGCGCAGCGTTGCCGTGCGCTCGACGATGCGGCCGTAGTACTCGACGTGAACCGCGGTAGGGACGGCGTTGAGGAGGGATGACAGGTATCCGACGCCGCCTATCTCGTCCAGCACGCTGCGCCGTTCGAGCTCATCGGAGAGCGTCAGGAAATCGGTTGGTTCGCGCCGGTTGTAGAGATCGAGGATGGCCTGGTAAACCGTGCCGTTGGCGGAGAAGTAGAAGTCCTCGGCCTTGACGTACGACGCGACGCGAATAATCGCGTCGCGGTCGATGAGGAGACTACCCAATACGGATTGCTCAGCCTCAATATTGTGTGGCGGAAGGCGTTCGTCCATCGTGTCCTGTCATGCGTTGAAGCGGCAGGCCGTCGATGGCGACCATCCCCAGGATTGGCCAGAAGGCCGGGGGCCGATCTCCTGATTTCTCGTTGCCGGGTTATTCCGCTGTTTCGGTCTCGGTGGCGCCTTCGGTGTCCGCAGGGGTCTCGGCCGGAGCCTCGTCCTCCTCGCTGGCCTCGGCTTCGATCACCACGGTTATCTGGGGCCGGAGCCGGCCGACCAAATGAATCGTGACCCGGTGCTCGCCGATCGAGCGCAGCGGCTCATCCAGCACCACCCGGCGGCGGTCGATTTCTTCCGACACCTGGGCGGCCAGGGCGGTCGCCACATCGGAGGCGGTGATTGATCCGTAGAGCCGGCCCTGTTCACCGGCCTTGGCCGTGAACGTCAGCCGCTGACCGTCGATCTTGTCCGACAGCGAGCGCAGCAACTCTTCCTGGCGGGCGACCTTGCGCTCCTTGACCACGAGGTTGTGGGCGGCGACCTTGAGCTCGCCATCGGTGGCGACCACGGCGAGACCCTTGGGTATCAGGAAATTTCGCGCGTAACCATTGGAAACGGTCTGGACCGAACCGGCGTCGCCGACTTTCGGCACATCCTGTCGAAGGACGATTTTCATCCGTACTAACCTTCCAGCTCATCTGATGCAGATGTTGTCAAGCACAAAAGACCCACACCAGCCCATCGTTGTCGATGCTGCCGATGCAGTCCCCCATTTCTTCGCCTTGTAGTTTACGGCGATTCAACGTTCCGCTGCAACCGGGTCAATCTGCGGAAGTGCGCCACCAATGGAACGAAGGCGTGGCGAGCCCGATTCAAGATCGTGCCAGATAGTCGACGACGCACCACCCACTTCCGAACCGGGATGAGCTGACCCGGATCCAATCGTAACCGTCCGCCGAATCGGGGCCGTCCAGGATGTCGACGTAGGCGCCGTCAGCCAGGACGCCGACAATCGAACTGTCGACGCCAGGGGCCGATCGCAGGTTGAGCTCACCGTCGAACACGCGGGCGGTGACGCCGGGCGCCAAACCGGCGTTCTCTTCACGACGAAGCAAGTAGGCGACCGCCCAGCCGGAATCCGAGCCGGTGTCGAGCTGGAGCCAGTCGTAGCCGTCGGCGTTGCGCGGCCCGCCGACCACGGTCGCCTGCTGGTCCTGCCAGAGCACGATCACCAGTGCGCCGTCCAGCCCTGGTTCCGACCGCAGGTTGATCCCATTGGTGTCGACCGCCATGACGTCGCCGATCCGGTCCTGACCGTTGCCGGCGGGATCGGCGGCTCCCAGGCCCAGGTACTGGGAGACGCCCCAACCGGTTCCGCCTTCCGCGTCCAGCCGGTACCACACGAAACCATCAGCCGTACGCGGACCCTCGATCACAGTGGCGGTTTCGCCGGTGAACAGCACCTTTACCACGCTGGATGACGTCCCCGGCGCCGTCCTGATGTTGATGCCATCGGTGTCGATGTACACGGTGTCGCCGATGTCAAACGAGCGGGACGACTCGGTTTCCTCGGCTCCAGCGAAGGCGAGGAAGGCCTCCGCCACCCAGCCCGACCCGAAGGCGGTGTCGATCCGGACCCAGTAGAGGTTGGACGCCGCCTCGGGTCCATCGGTCACTTTGCCGCGAATGCCGTTGCCAAGCGCCCGGATCACGGGTCCGTCCGTTCCTGGGCTCTTTCGCAGATTGACGAGGTCAGTGTCCACCGTCACCCCGTCTCCCGGCGCGAACCGCGCGCTCGCCGCCGGGCCGCCGCTCGACGCCTCCAAATACGACTCGGCCAGCCACCCGGTGCCGATCGCGGTCTGGATTTCGAGCCAGGCGATGCCATCGCTGATCCGCGCGTTGCCGACGATCACACCGCGGGTTCCATCGGGCAGGGTGGCAATGATCGACGAACCGAGACCGGCGCCGGTCCGCAACCTCAACCCGTCGGGATCGTTCACCGCCACGGCGTCGCCGACCACGAACCGGCTCTGTGGCGTCGAGGCCCCCTCGCCGGCCAGGTATTGCTCCACCACCCAACCCTGGCCGTAGTCGGTGTCCAGCATGTACCAGCGGTAGCCGCCCGCCGGCTCCGGCCCGGCGATGACCTCGCCGCCGGTTTCCCGAGGCATCGTCGCCAGGGCCGACGCCCGGAGTGACGGGTCGGTACGGAGATTGAGGTAATCGGTGTCGACTTCCACTGTATCGCCCACATTGAACTGGCCGGTCGGCGGGGCGGCGTCGCTGGCGGTAAAGACGCTGGTGGACATCCAACCCTGGCCCCGGTCGCCCGCGAGCTGATACCACGTGTAGCCGTCGACCGTGGTTGGGCCGTCTGTCACGTTCAGGATGGATGCGATGGGAAGGGTGGCGGCCACGGTTCGCCCGGTGCCAGGAAGCGAGCGCAGGTTGCCGTCGGCAACGATGGTTTCCACCGTCTCCCCTGGACTAAAGCCAGGATCGTTAAGGACCTCGCGGGCCCCGGCGATAACGTCGGAGACCGCCCACCGGATCGTCGGCAAGTCGGCGTACAGGCCGTCGCCCGGACATGCGCTGTTGACGACATCGCGATGCCCGCAGATCGTCGGCAGGTTCGGTTTCTCATGGAAGTCACGCCGCGCCAGCGGGTCCAGGTTGCGGGCGGCCCACGCTGTTATCCAGGTCAGCCCGGCGATCGCTTCGGGCGTCGAAGTTTGGAAACTGAACGATCCCATTGAGCAGATACCCGCCGAGCCCTGGGCGTACTGGAAGGCGTGCCCGCCGATCACGTTCTCGCCGCCGGCGCGGCCCTCGTACACGTTGCCCAGGAAATCGACCAGGTAGTTGTAGCCGATGTCGCCCCAGCCCCGGGTGACGGCGTGGTAGTAGTGGATCGACCGGATCTCGACAAGTGGATCGCGGAAACTGGGCGTTTCCGAGTGGTGGATGATGACGTGCCTGACCGTCTGGTAGGCCGGCGACCATTCGCTAGTCCCTCGATCGACACCGCCGTAGGCGCGCTCGGCGCCCCAATCGCCACGGGCGATGATCGGCGGTCGCGTTGCCGAGGGATCGAGCGATGACGCCGTGACGTCGCTGATTCGAGGACCGGCTTTGGCGTCGATGTACGTGAACGAGAGGCCCGGAATCGCGATGACGTTGCCGTCGGCGTCGAGCCCCTGGTAACGGACCAGCGTCGCGTCCTCGGCGAGGATGAGGTCCCCGAAAATGCGGCCGTCACGGTCGGCAGGCCCGGCGTCCGTGTCGGCTGGTCCGACCACGATCGGGTCCGACCAGGTCACGCCGTCCACGCTGAGCTCGACCTGGACGGCAGCGGGGAAGGGCGTGTCGCCCGGCCAATGAGGGGCGATCGCCGTGAACGGGAAATTCGCCTCGAAGCCAAGCGGCTCGGTTCCGCCGCCGATGTTTTCGGGTTGGACCCATTCGCCCGACCGGGTGGAATCGGCCTGCGCCACCGTGACCGAGGGCTCGATCGACGGCGCCGCCGCCGACATCGCCAGGAACCCGGCCGTGGCTTTGAGCAACGCCCGGCGATCGATTCGCCGTGGCGGATGCTGAGAGGGTTTGTGGTCGCGAGTTGGAGAGATGGATGTGTCGTGGACCCGATGCGCCATTTCCGTTCCCCCGGAAGGCAGGGCGTATCAGCCAGGAAATCGTAGGCGCCGGACACAACGATGGTCGTTGGCGGGACCCACGAACCACACCCTGCCGTAGTGTACGTACACCATAGCATCGGTTGTGACAATGCGTCAACGCTTCGTCAGGGTCCGACCAGGGCTTATGCGCCAGTGTCTGATCGTCAAAGCGGGGCTCCATTGGGAAGATAAGTGTGTTCGACGCACCGATCGTCACCCAAGGAGCCCCGCATGGAGTCTACGGCATCGGTCCCCGTGGTTGTCTCGCCGCAGTGTCT
>JBGTNF010000412.1:0-4756 GCA_041743205.1 Thermomicrobiales bacterium
GCCGAGGGAATCGCGACGGTGGCCGCTCCAAGCTCCTTCGCCCGCGAGACGGCTGCCCCGAGACCGCGCGCCTTGAAACTGCCGGTGGGGTTGAGACCCTCGTCCTTGACCAGGAGATTGTTCAGTCCAATCGTCCTGCCCAGCCGCGCCGCCTTGAGCAGGGGCGTGCCGCCTTCGCCGAGGGTGAGCGCGTTGGCGGGGTCCTGGACCGGCATGATTTCGGCGTAACGCCAGAGGTTCCAGGGCCGGTCGGCCAGCGCCGCCTTGGTCATCGACCGCGCGGCGGCGTCCAGGTCGTAGCGGGCGTAGAGCACCTTGGCGCAGGCCGGGCAGGTCTTGATCAACTGGTCGTGCGGGTACGTCTGGCCGCAGGCGGTGCATTCGAGATGCGTCAGGTGGCTGAGATGGCTGCTCATTGAATCTCCGGGGTCGTTTCGTCTGCGGATGACTGGC
Source organism: Thermomicrobiales bacterium (assembly GCA_041743205.1). GTDB lineage: Bacteria > Chloroflexota > Chloroflexia > Thermomicrobiales > UBA6265 > JACCYX01. The sequence continues at coordinate 454 of JBGTNF010000412.1, forward strand.
GCATGGCAGCGTTGATCATCGCCGCCGCCATGAACTGGCGCAAGCCCGCAACGCTCGATGACGGGGTGCGGATATTGCGGATTCCCCGTTGACGGCCAGGCATCCGGGCAGGGATGTCCGCCTCGGGCACGGCTGGCGCTCACTGCTGAATCCGTCGCCGGGTCTCGGCACGGATTCGGTGATCCAAATGGGCCGTAAATTTCGTTCTCTTCGGTAGCAGCGGTCAACCCATTGCGACGAGCGAGGACTCGTCGTTATCACTGTGGGCGAGTGCGCGCGGTGTGGGGAAGCCGGGTCAGTGACTGGGGGAACGTCATGCGGTTTCGGCAATTCGTGATGCTTTCGGCGCTCGTCACCTCGCTCGTGGTGGCCTCGCTTGGGGTAGCGAGCACAGTGGGCGCCCAAAACCCGTTCAACCAGGGGGACAGCGAGAGCTTCCGCACGAATTTGCGCGGCAAGAACGAAGTCCCGGGGCCCGGCGACAGCAGCGCCTACGGTCAGGGGTACGCGACGATCGATCCCGAGTCCGACACGATCTGCTACCGGTTGCTGGTGACCGGCATCGCGCCCGCCACCATGGCCCACATCCACGAAGGTAGCGAAACGACGGCGGGTCCGGTGGTGGTCAACCTCACGCCTCCCACCAGCGGCGATTCGCGAGGCTGCGTCAGCGCCTCAGGCGATCTGATCGATGAAATCCTCGCGGATCCGGAGAACTACTACTTCAACGTGCACAATGCGGAGTTCCCAGCCGGCGCGGTGCGCGGGCAACTGGACTAGGTGGTCCCGGCGCCTGCGCCGAGCGACGAGACAATCCAGGAAACGGTCAATCGACCTGATGTGAGCCGCCCCGCTGGATGTCGATCCAGCGGGGCGGTTCGCGTGCGCGTGGGGCCGCGCGACATCCCGATGTCAGCGTTCCTGCGCCAGGCCTGCCAGCAGCGCGGCGCTGGTCACGATCCCCTGCCAGAGCCGCTCGACCGCGTAGCTCTCGTTCGGCGAGTGGTTGGCCTGGGCCGGGTCACCGTAGGAGACGAGGAACGAGGGCAGGCCAAGCGTTTTGGTCCAGACCGCGTCGGGCAGGCTGCCGCCAACGAGGGGGATGTCGATCGGCCGTTTGCCGAAGCCGACCTCGATCGCGTCCCGCACCACGTCCGCCAGCGGGTGCTCGACCGGCGTGGACGACGGCAGCATCCCGCCGTCGAGCCGCACGACCTCGACCTCCGGGGCGTGGGTCGCCAGGTGCGCCGTCACCTTGTCCCAGATCTCGTCGGGGTGCTGGTCCGGCACGAGCCGCATGTCTATCTTGACCGTCGCCGTACTGGGGATGATCGTCTTCGACCCAGGCCCGCCGTAGCCGCCGGTAAAGCCCGCGATGTTGAGGGTGGGTTGGGCCATGATCCGGTCGGCGTAGGGCAATTCGGCCGGCAGCGTCATCTTGGTCAAGCCGATCCGGCCGATCGCCTCGCCGACATCGAACGGCAATGACTCCATCGCGGCCCGAGCGCCGGGCGTCGGTTCCCGGACATTGTCATAAAAGCCATCGATCAGGATCCGGTTATGGTCGTCGAGCATCGTGTTCAGGGCGCGGACCAGGGTCCAGATCGGGTTGGGGGCCACGCCGCCCCAGTGACCGGAGTGGAGATCGCGGTTGGGACCGGTTGCCCGCAGCTCGATGTAGAGCAGGCCGCGCACGCCGAACGAGATTTCCGGGTATCGGCTGTCGGTGACCGGCCCGTCCGAGGTGTAGACGAGGTCGGCGGTCAGCAGGTCCTGGTACTGGGCGACTGCCTCGTCCAGGTGAGGACTGCCGACCTCCTCTTCGCCCTCCAGCAGCACCTTGACGTTGACGGGGAGTAATCCGGTCGCGGTCAGCCAGGCGCGGATCGCGGCAATGTGGCTGACGTGCTGGGCCTTGTTGTCGGCCACGCCCCGGCCATAGATCCGGCCGTCGCGGATTTCCGGCTCGAACGGCGGCGAGAGCCAGAGCTCCAGCGGGTCGGGCGGCTGGACGTCGTAGTGGCCGTAGAAGAGCACGGTCGGCTGGCCGGGGGCGTCGAGCCACTCGGCGTAGACCATCGGGTGGCCGGACGTTTCCAGCAGGCGGGGCTCCAGCCCGGCCTTGCGCAGGAGCTCAAACTCCAGCGCCGCGCACTCCCGCACGCCGATGTCCTGCGCGCTGATGCTGGGCTGGGCGATGAGGCGCATCAGGTCGGCCAGCGTCTCCTCGCGCTGGGCGTCGATCGTGGCGCGGACGCGGGAGAAGTCGGCGGTCGTGTCGATGGGCATGGGCGAGGGGAATCCTTTCGGCGACGGGTATTCGTCAGCCCGAACTTCAGAACTGTTCAGATTATCGTCGGTCGATGATCGGGCGTTATGGGAAACTCTGTGGCAGGCATCACGGAGCATGCGGCAATTGTGCAATGGAGTTAGGGAATTGCGAAACTGCCGATGAGCGATGATGCAGGGAGGCAGCGGAATCAGGGCGGTTCTGGCCAGGCACGGACCTCTATCGAGAGAGACGCCAACGCGCCGCCTCACCCGTTGCGGCCGGGACTGGCGACCCGGCACGAGGCCCTTCGTATCACGCCAGCCACGCGCACGTATCGCAGGAACTCCATTCTGGAACCTGGAATCGACATGGCGGTTGAGGTTGTCCGGATCAATGAAGGGCTGGCGATCCGCCTGCAGGACAATCGCTACCTCATAAACAGCCGGGTCTGGGTCGATAAAGGGGATTGATACACGTTTCCAGAGGCTGGAGAAGGTGTTCGGGAGTTGAATTCAGCACAGTTCAACCTCTTCAAGGTGTATCTGCAGGATGGTGGGCGCAGTCCAAGCGCTGATAAGATGATCCTGAACAATCCGTATCTGGATCATCAATCGGCGAGTGAGGTGGAAGCGCTCTTCGATCTGATCCAGGACTTCTGGAAACGGAAAAAGGAGTCGTGAAGTGTACGACACCAGCATCTACGTCGAACGAGTGATTCCTGCATCGACCCTGGTCGAGGTAGTTGCGCGTGCAACTCACTCAGACGTCAACTCGGTGGAGGCAATTGGCAGCGCCGAACTGGATGGAGCCGTTGATGCCTGGGGAGCGGCTGGCAAGGCAACGGTCCTGCGGTACTGGACGATTCCCGGCGAGTTCCCGTTTGCCGTGGAGATTCTGTTCAAGCAACCGAACATTTCCACCGAACAGGAGGCACTTGCGGTTCTGCATCAGGTTGCCGCTACTTTGAACGTGCCGTTGCTCAGCATCGAGACCGACGTCCACGCTGCGTTTCGGGCAATCTTTCCGGACGGAACCGACAGGATCGTCGACGAGGATCCCGGTGTGGACGACCCGGCCATCGTGCTGACCCCGTCCGCACGCGAGGCGTACGACGAAGGTCGGGTCGTTCGGCGATCTGCCGTCTCAGCCGCTGAATAACCTGTGAACGGAACCGGTTCGGTCGTCGCTGGGCGCGAAGTAGGGGCCTCGGGATGTGTTTCCCGAAGCCCTTTTCCTTGTGACGTTGCGTTCCGATGTGGTTAGCCCTTGAGCACGAGCGTGCTGGCGATCATGTCGTGCAGCGCCTGCTTGCGCGCGGTGAACGCGGCCATGATGAAGCCGATGAGCAGGATTACCGCCGAGAGCCATTTGGCGAAGTAGCGGCCGGTCGCCCGCAGGAACGAAATCCGGTTGCCGTCGAGGCCCGTGACCACCAGGCCCATCGCCGATTTGCCGATCGTCGCCTGACGCGCGGAGCTCTCCATGCCGGCGTAGTAGAACCACCCGACGAGGAAGCCGACGAACCCCGCGGCGCTCTCGTTCAGCAGGATGTTGGTGATAATGCTGACGATCGCGAGCAGCACCCCATCGATCAACGCGGCCACGACCCGGTTCCAGAAACCTGCGTATTCCACACCCTGCTCCCCTCTCCCAACCCAATTGTCCGGTCCCATGCGCATTGTGCGGCATGGTCCGGCGCGACACAATGGATTGGCTGAAATCCGGACACGAGGCGCCGGCCAGGGCCGATTCAGGCCGGGTTGGACGTCGCCAGTTCGGCCAGCAGGGCGGCGCTGGTGTGGATGCCCTGCCAGAGGCGCTCGACCCGGTAGTTCTCGTTCGGGGAGTGGTTAGCCTGCTCCGGCGCGCCGTACGGCACGTGGATCGCCGGCATCCCGAGCGTCTTCGTCCACGTCGCTTCGCCGAGGCTGGCCCCGACGATCGGGATGTCGATCGGGCGGGCGCCGAAGCCGCGTTCGACCGCCCGCCGAATCGGGTCGGCCAACGGGTGCTCGACCGGCGTGTACGACG
>JBGTNF010000413.1:0-8235 GCA_041743205.1 Thermomicrobiales bacterium
GGCCCAGGTCCTCGACCAGCCGCTGCTGGCCCAGCATCCGCTCGACCGCCGCCGTGCCGGTCAGCGCCTCGATCCGGCGCACGCCGGACGCCACGCTGCCCTCTGACGTCACGACGAACGGACCGATTTCCCCGGTCCGCCGGACGTGGGTGCCACCGCAGAGTTCCCGCGAGAAGTCGTCGATCCGCACCATGCGCACGATATCGCCGTACTTCTCGCCGAAGAGCGCCATCGCGCCCGTCGCCACCGCTTCTTTATAGGAGGTGACATCGGTCTCGACCGGGCGGTCGGCCAGGATTTCGTTGTTGACGATGGTCGTGATCGCCCGCACCTGGTCGGGCTCGATCGCGTCCAGCGCGGTGAAATCGAAGCGCAACCGGTCGGGCGCCACCAGCGAGCCCGCCTGATGCACCTCGTCGCCGACCACCAGCCGCAGCGCCTTGTGCAGCAAGTGTGTGGCCGTGTGGTTGCGCCGGATTTCCTGGCGGCGGGCGCCGTGGATCGTGGCCGCCGCGTCGTCGCCGACGGTGACGAAACCTTCGCGCACCGTGCCCCGGTGCACGAACAGGTCCGGCGCCGGCTTGCGCGTGTCGTCGATGTCGACAACACCGGTCCCGGTTCGGATTTGGCCGCTGTCCCCGAGCTGGCCGCCCGACTCGCCGTAGAAGGGCGTGCGGTCGAGCACGATCTCGACCGGCTGCCCCGCCTCCGCCACGTCGACCGCGTCGTCGACGCCGAGGATCGCCACGATCTGCGCCTCCGCCGCCTCGTGCTCGTAGCCGAGGAACTCGGTGCGCGTCGCGACCGCCGCGTAGAGGTCGGACCGGTCGTGCCCCGCATCCTGGAACGACGCCAGGCTGCGGCTCGTCACCCGCTGGCGCTCCATCGCCACCTGGTACCCGGCCTCGTCGACCTCCAGCCCCTCTTCCTGCGCCAGTTCGACGGTCAGGTCATACGGGAAGCCGTAGGTGTCGTAGAGCCGGAAGACATCCTCGCCGGGAACGACCCGTTCACCCTGCGCGCGAAGGTCGGCGGTCAGCGCCTGGAGCCGGTTCATGCCTGAGGTCAGCGTCTTGCCGAAACTGGTTTCCTCGTAGCCGAGCACCTTCAGGATCTGGCTGCGGCGATCCGCCAGCTCGGCATACTCCGCCGCGAACTGATCGATCACGATTTCCGCGACCTGGGGCAGGAACGAGCCCTCGATCCCCAGGGAGCGCCCATGCCGGATCGCCTTGCGCAGGATCCGCCGCAGCACGTACGAGCGGCCCTCGTTGCCGGGCAGCACGCCGTCGCCGATCAGGAAGACGGAGCCGCGGATGTGGTCCGTCACGATCCGGAGCGACCGGTCGATTTGGGGATCGACGCCGTAGGCAACCCCGGCCAGAGACCCGATCCGCGCCAGCAACGGCGCATAGTCGTCGGTGTCGTACATGGTGCGCGCCCCCTGCACGAGCAGGATCAGCCGCTCCAGGCCCATGCCGGTGTCCACGCACGGCTTCGCGAGCGAGGTCGTCACCCCGTCCGGCGTGGTGTTGTACTGCATGAAGACGTTGTTCCAGAGTTCGAGGAAGCGCGGTCCATCCGTGCCCGGTGTCGCATTGTCTTCATCGACGCCCCACTCCTCGCCGCGGTCGAAATAGATCTCGGAGTCCGGGCCGTTCGGCCCGACCGGTCCCGCCGCCCACCAATTGTCACCGAGCTTGAAGATCCGCTCCCCCGGCACGCCGATTTCATCGCGCCAGATCGCGTACGCCGCATCGTCGTCGGGGTGAACGGTGGGGTAGAGCCGCTCGGCGGGCAGCCCCATCCACTCGGTCAGGAACTCCCACGAATACGCCAGCGATTCCGACTTGAAGTAATCGCGGACCGAGAAGTTGCCGAGCATGAAGAAAAAGGTGCTGTGGCTCTCGTCGCCGACCTCGTCGATATCGACGGTCCGGAAGCACTTCTGGATCGAGCACATTCGCTCGGCAGGCGCGGTTTCCACGCCGAGGAAGTAGGGGATCATCTGCTGCATGCCGGCCGTGGTCAGCAGGACGGATTTGTCCTCCGCCGGCGGCACCAGCGACGAGCTGGGCACCTGCCGATGCCCCTTCGATTCGAAGAACTCGACGAAGCGGCGGCGGATATCCGCCCCGGATTGCCAGGGGATTCCGAAATTGGTGGTGGATTTCGTGATGGGCGTAGGCTTCGTAGTCATGGGTATGCTCCGTGGTTCAGGGCACGCCAAACCGGATGCAGGAAACCGGCGGCATGGTTGGGGAAGGTCGGGGTGGGGAGTGGCCAGGAGACGCGGCGCGCGTTCCTGGTCAGGCAGCGCATCCGTCGCGCACGGCGCCGGAGGCTGCCTTGGCGGCAGCGGCTTTCCCGCCACTGGAGGTGGCGTGGATCCCGGCGACGATGAAATGGAGCGTCATGGAGGACATGGCGCCTGCCCTACGCGCGTGACGTGCCGACAACTCCCGATACCGGAGCCTGTCTATTGTGCCAAACGGGAGCGCAATCCGCCAATCTTAGCGACGATTGTTCCAGGAATCGGTCGGTACAGGATACGCTCGCCCTATCGTGGACCGCTCGCCGTCGCCACGATGGGCGTTCCGGACCAAACCCGTCTTGACGGAATAGAGCAAATACTCGATATTGCACAATAGAGTATTTGCTCTAGTTCAAGGAGGGGCCTCATGGCCAGGGAGAACACGAAGCAACGCATCGTCCAGGTTGCGGTCGGGCTGTTCAACGAGGAAGGGACCGCAGCGGTTTCCACGAATCACATCGCCGCGGCAGCAGGGATCAGCCCCGGAAACCTGTACTACCACTTCCGCAACAAGGAGGAAATCATCCGCGCAATCTTCGAGCGCATGAATACCGCGTGGACGCGAGTGAACGATCCACCCATGGATGATGCGTTATCGCCAGCCGACTTGCGCCGGATTCTAGATGACACGTTCACGTTGCTCTACGACTACCGCTTTTTTTACCGGGAAATCGTCGCCCTGATGCGTCGCGACCCGGAGCTTGCCCAGCGTTATCGCCAGGTACGCGAGGCCGGGCTGGCCAACACCGGGATTCTCCTCAGGCACTTCGTCCAGGGCGGATTCATGCGCGAACCGAGCGACCCCGATGCCCTGCCCAGGCTGGCCGAAGTCATCTGGCTGATCACGGAGTTCTGGTTGCCGTTTGCGGAACTCGGGACTGAATCGATCGGGCCGGCACGATTGCGGGAAGGCGCGGACCTGCTCGTTCAGGTGGTTGGTCCCTACTTGACGGACGATGCGCTTTCCGCCCTCGGCTCGCGCCACGCCGGCATCTCTCGCCAGGAGGTCACGTCATGACCAACGCGAGCCTGGGAAAATTGACCGGGATGGTCCTGATCCTGACGCCGGTAGCCTTCAACGTCTTGTTCACCGTGTTGTCCTTGATCTTCGAGTACCCCGACATCCTGCGTGAGGACGCGGGGTACGTGCTCAGGGAGTTCGACGCCGGCGGAGGCACGCTCATCGCGGCCTGGTACGGCTTCATGCTGACGGCCGTAATGTTCGTGCCGCTCTCCGTCCTCGTTCACAAAGCTCTCGCCCGTCGTGACACGCCCTACCTCGCGGTCGCAACCGCTTTCGGCGTGGTGGCCGGGGTGGTCCAGTTCCTCGGCCTGGTCCGTTGGCCGCTGCTCGTCCCGTACCTGGCGGATACCTACCTCGATCCCGCGACGAGCGACGCCACCAGGGAGTCGGTCGCGGTCGTCTTCGAGGCGTTCAACCGGTACGCGGGTGTCGCCGTCGGCGAAAACCTGGGCTACCTCTTCACCGCGCTCTGGACCGTGCTGGTGGCGATGGCGATGGAGGGATCGGCGCTTCCGCTACGGCGATGGTTGAGCCTCCTGGGGGTCGTCTCCGCCATCGGTATCGCGATCGGGATGCTCGAACCGGCCGGGTTCGAGCCCGCCGCCGATATCGTGGTCGTCGGCTACATCCTCTGGTCGGTCTGGCTCGCGTTGTTCGGGCTGGCCATCCTGCGACAGGGCGCCAGCCCGCCAGCGCAAGGCAACCAGGCACAAGATCCGGTTTCAACCATCGGCCTCGTGACGGAGCAGCAATCATGAGCGGCGCAACCAGGGACATCGATTGGTCGTTCGTGGCCTGGTGGATGCTGGCCTTCCTGGGTTTCCCGCTCGGCGGCCTGCTGGCGATCGAGGTAGTGGGCGCTATCGATGGGCCCGCAAGGGCCGCCCTGGCCGGGTTCTTGGCCGGGTCGGTGATCGGGGCCGCCCAATGGCTCGTGCTGAGACGATACCTGCGTATCAGCACGTGGTGGGTGGTTGCCACGGCGGCCGGCCTGGCGAGTGGCAATGCCATTGGCGCCGTCATGACCGGCGCCGGGACCGAACTCGGCGACCTGGTCTTGACCGGCCTCGCCGCGGGCGTGGCGGTCGGGCTCGCGCAGTGGACCCTGCTCAGCGCCCATCTCCGGATCGCAATCCTGTGGCCGTTGGTCGTGACGATCGCTTGGCCGATCGGCTGGACCGTGACCTGGGCGGCTGGCGTGGACGTCGAGCGCGGCTACGCCGTGTTCGGCGCAACCGGCGCCCTGGTCTTTGCCGCCCTCACGGGCACGGCCATGTGGCTGCTGATGCGTGGAACGGCGCGCGCAGGTTTGCAACGGAGCGCATCGACATGACCAGCCTCCAGCAGGGCGACCTGCACGTCATCTTCGGCACCGGCCCCATCGGGATGGCGATAATGGAAGCGCTCCTGATCCAGGGCGCACGCATCTGCATGATCAACCGTGGCGGGCGGGCAGACGTGCCCGATGGTGTCGAGATTCGCGCCGGGAACGCCGCCGATCCCACCTTCACCCGCGAGGTGTGCGTCGGCGCGACGGTGGTCTACAACGCCCTCAACCCACCCTACGACAAGTGGCCCGAACTCTTCCCCGCCCTGCAGGCGGCCGTCCTAGAGGGCGCGGCGGCGGCCGGGGCGACGCTCGTCGCGATGGAGAATCTCTACATGTACGGGCCGACCGGTGGCCGCCCCCTCACCGAAAACCTCCCGTATGCCGCCAACACTCGCAAGGGCGCCGTCCGCGCCAGGATGTCCGCGGAATTAATGCAAGCGCACCAGAGCGGCAAGGTCCGGGCCACGATCGGACGCGCCTCGGATTTCTTCGGGCCACGCGTGCTCACCTCGGCGGCGGGCGTCCAGGTCTTCGGCCGGGCCGTGGCAGGCAAGGCCGCACAGGTTGCCGGCAATCCGGACCTGCCGCACACCTACACCTACGCGCCCGATATCGGACGTGGCCTGGTCATCCTCGGCCAACGAGAGGAGGCGGTGGGCCGGGCCTGGCATCTGCCCAGCCCCGATACGACGTCGACTCGCCAGTTCGTGGAGATGATCTGCGAGGAGGTCGGTCAGCCGGTCCGCCTCCAGGTGGCGCCAAGGATCCTGTTGCAAATCCTGGGCCTTTTCAACCGCCCGCTGCGCGAGACGGTCGAAATGCTCTACGAGTTCGAGGAGCCCTTCGTCGTGGACCACTCCGACTTCTCGAGAACCTTCGACGCCCATGCCACGCCACTCAAACACGCGATTGGAGAAACCGTGCGTTGGTACCGCGGCCGGCCTGGACGAGACGCTTGACCGCCCGGATCGACCGCAAAATCGCGCAAATGGGTCGGGGCACGTCGACGATCGTCACCGAGCCATATTTTGCAAGAGTACGTTCGCTATTGACCTTTCGGGATTGTTGTGAAGGATCAACCGCACCATCGTGCATTTGCAGGCACCGGCGTTCCTGATCATGTGTTGGGGGTCAGCCCGACTTCTCCTCGCGCAGGCTATCCAATGCGGTGGTGATGAAGGCGTCGAGCGTGACCGTCACGGCCACCAACGCCGGGTCGGCCTCTTGCGTCGATGCGATGCCAGAGAGGAGTTCGCCGACGAAGAATCGAACCGACGCACCCATGCCCAATTCATCAGCAAGACAGAGATGTTCAACGTACCTTGCCGTAAGGTCGCCGGGCAGGCGCCGGTCGAGCTCGACGTACTCGGCGGTGGTCAGTTTTCTCGCCAGCGCTGGGGCGCCGGTTGCCGACATGTACGCCGCGGCCAGGGCAGCTTCCGCCAGGGCCTGCGCGAACCGCCAGCTCGTCAACGTCTGACCCCGCTTTCGCGCCTTCACGTACCGCGGGGCGCCAAGCAGGTGGCCAAACACGAAATGCTCGAACGAACCAGCCGCCGGTTCGTACGCCGGCCGATCCGGCGACTCGTCAACGACGATCGATCCTGGTCCTCTGGCTTGCTCCCAGAGCCTGGCGCGATCCGGCCGGCACGACCACTCCGGCTCTCGCTCCACGCTGACGATGCCGATGTCCACCTTTTGGAATGGACTCGTTCCCGCAAGCAAAAGCGTTCCGGCCCAATTCGACTCGGTCCGCTCGATTCGCCAATCGAGCATGACGGGCCCCACGCGTCCAAGGCACTGACGGAGCCGCGCCCAGCTCGTTTCGAGGTCGTCTGAAACCAGGGTCAGATCCAGATCGGAAAACTCGTCGTACGTTCCGTTCGGGATCGAGCCGAATGCGTACAACGCCCGGGCCCCAGGCAGGGAACGGAGCGCCGTGGCGACATCACGAGAGAGGTCTTCGACACGACTCAACGTCGTCTCACGCATCGATCCAGGACTCCCGGTCAGTCCCCCGTCGCCGTTTGCGGCGATCGTGAGCGGACGCGCTCGGCGGCGGCGGACATCGCCACCGAGCGGGGCCAAGTTCGGCGAATGCCCTCAGCCAGGATCACGAAAAGCAGCGCCATCAACCCGGCGTGACTGAGCGTCGCCAGCAACGCCAGGCCGGAGTAGACCACCCAGGCCCCGACCAACCCCTGCGCGACCACGAGGACCACGGACGCGACGCCGATCGTCGTCAGGTCGGGCCGGAACGCGCGGAAGCGCAACGCCATGACCGCGATTGCCGCCACCATCACGCTGATCGCCGCCGCCAGCACCCGGTGCGTGCTCTGGATCCCCGGCGGTGTGTCGTTCAGCTCGGGCACAAGCGAGCCGGTGCAGGTCGGCCAGGTCGAGCACGCCAGTTCCGATTCCGTGTGCCGCACGTAGGCCCCGGAGTAGGCGACCACGATCGAGAACACGAAGGTGGCGATCACCAGCGAGCGGAACAGCTTCAGGTTCCGCGCCTGGTCATCCGTGACCGTGGCGCGATCGGCTTCCGGAACCCGCTTCTCCATGAGGATGAAGGCGACCAATGCCGCGCTGGCAAGGCAGATCAGGGAAATCCCGAAGTGCGTCGCCATCACCTCGGGCGAGGTCGGCCATTTCACCGCCGCCGCGCCCAGCAGCGACTGGAACACCAGCGTGCCTGCCACTACCGGCACGAGCACCTTGAACTCGGGGTGCCGCTTGCGCAGCGGCCAGGCCAGAATCGTCGTCACGAGGACGACCAGTCCCTCGATGCTGGTTACGAAGCGGTGGCTGTATTCGGTCAGCGATTCGTACGTGTCGGCCGGCAGCCAGGAGCCGTGGCAGAGCGGCCAGTCATTGCCGCAGCCGTCGCCGGAGCCGGTGGCGGTCACCCGGGCGCCCATCAGCAGCACGATCAGCATCCCGACCGCCGAGAGGATCGCCATCCGCCGCGCCCATGTGGTTCGCCTGTCTTCCATAGGAATGCGCCTCGTGCCGGTCAACTGGCGGGTCGGGATACCTCTGGGCCTGGCCGATGCATCGGCCCACGATCGTACCGTATAGCTTGCCACGTTGGGGGCGCATTTTCCGGCCCGCTCCGGCAGCACGACCGGTTCGGGCCGCACGAACGAGGGCGTCAACCTTCCGGCGCAGCCGGTCAATTGCCATTCCGCACCGAGCCGCAGGCGAGGGAAGTCGAGGGGTCTCGGAGTTTACCCTGAGCGTAGCGCAGCGAAGTCGAATGGGCCGCAGCGAACCCGACGCCGACAAGAGATGTCTCGACTGCGCTCGACATGACGTGGGAACGGAAGCCAGCAGTCAACGCACATTCACGCCTGCATCGAGCGCTCGCGGACCCACTCCTCGATAAGGTTGATCGCCGCCTCGCCCTCCAGCGTGAACGGCGCCCCGCCCGGCAGCTTCGCCACGTAGACCGCTCGCCCGCGTGGCAGCCAGGTCCCCATTCGCTGGGCGATCAGGCGCACCGTCGCCGGAGATGTCGCCGCCGCCACGACCCGCGCCGGGACCAGGATTTCGGCGACCTGCTCC
>JBGTNF010000414.1:0-3629 GCA_041743205.1 Thermomicrobiales bacterium
CCCGCGGGTCGGCCAGGTAGGCCCGGGCGTGACCGTGCGCCATCCGGCCGCAGCCGACGATGGCCGCCCGGTACGGAGCGTGCGAAGGGTGCGACGTCACAGCTTGATGCCTCCCGCGGCGAGTCCTTGGACGAAGAGCCGGCTGGTGAAGGCGAAGAGGATGACCAGCGGGATCGTGCCAATCACGTAGCCGGCCATCAGCGGCCCCCAAACGGTGTAGTACTGCGACTGGAAGCGGTAGAGCCCGAGCACCAGCGGGTACGAATCCTGCGAGCTGATCGTGACCAGCGGCCACAGGAAATCGTTCCAGGTGCCAAGGATGTTGAAGATCGCGACCACCCCGAGGATCGACTTCGAGAGCGGCACCGCGATCCGGGCGTAGATCGAGAGTTCCCCGGCGCCGTCGATCCGCGCCGCCTCGAACAGGTCCTTGGGCATCGCTTCGTAGAAAGTGCGCAGGATGAAGATCGCGAAGACCTGCCCGCCGGCGATCCAGGGCAGGATCAGGGCCCAGTTCGTATCCAGCAAGCCCAGGTCGCGGACCACCACGAAGCTGGGAACCAGGGTGAGAATGCCGGGAATCATCAGCAGGACCAGGATCAGGTAGTACAGCAGCTCGCGTCCTGGGAATGCGAAACTGGCGAAGACGTAGGCCGTCAGCGACCCGATCAGCACGACACCGAAACACGTCGCGCCGCTGACGATGATGCTGTTGAAGATGTAGGGGATGACGACCTCGCCGGCTTCGGTGTAGTTCCCCCAGCGCAGGGGAAAGGTGGGCATGAACGGCTCGACGCTGAACTGGTTCATGTCCTTGAACGAAATGATGATGGTGATCACGAACGGGAAGAAGAGGAAGATGCCGATGATGATCAGCAGCAGGTGCTTCCACCAGTCTTCCCGCAGCATCCGCGATCGCGACTTGCCATCACTGGCGTGCGCGAGCGTGACCGGCTGATCCACGTTCTGGCTGACGATATCGACCATGTCTGTCCCTCCCGAGTTACGCCGCAGGATCCCAACCGTGTCACGCCTGGCCCGCCGTGTCCGATGATCTGTCCATAACTTCAGCAACTGCGTAAGGTTGCGGAGCTTGTCTCCGCCCGTTTGGGCAACTGCGTGTTTCGAGTTTTCCACCGCACCTTGCGAGGAATCCCTGCGCGCGTATCCAGCAGGGGCGGCCCGTCACAGCCCCCATCGAGGTCCAGATGAACCTCCCTCACCGCTCCAGAAACGGCGCCTCGGACCACCACGATCAATCCTTGTCCTTGAACAGGGTCAGGTTGAGCACGGTCAGCACGAAGACGGCGATGAACACCAGCACCCCGATCGCCGAGGCGTACCCGAGCCGTCCGTAGGTGAACGCCTGCTGGTACATGTAGAGACCAGGAACCATCGTGGAATCGACCGGCCCGCCTCCCGTGAGCACGAGCGGACCGGTCAGCACTTGCAGGCCGGTGATGATCGAGAGCACCATATTGAGCCGGATTTGCCCCTTGATCAGCGGCAGGTCGATCGTCAGGAACTGCCGCATGCCCCCGGCGCCGTCGAGTTTCGCGGCGTCGTAAATCTCGACCGGGATGCTTTGCAGGCCTGCCAGGTAGATGAGCACCCCGATGCCGCCAACGAACGGGAAGCTGGAACCCATCAGCGCGTAGAGCGCGAGATCGGGATCGGCCAGCCAGGCCTTGGTCGCCCACGAATCCAGGCCCACGCCCCGGAGCATGGCGTTCAGCAACCCGTAGTAGGGGTCGTAGATGAACTGCCAGAGCAGCAGGGTCACCAACCCCGGCACGATCGCCGGCCAGACCATGATGATCCGGTAGAAGTACTGCGCCCGGTCCGACCGCAACCGGAAGATCCACTCGGCCACGAAGATCGGGATCGTGATCGCCGTGACCGTGCCGAACAGCGTCAGCAGCACCACGTTGCGCACCGAGGCGATGAACGTCGGGTCGTCCCAAAGCTCGCGGAAGTTCTGGAGCCCCACGTACTCGCCCTCGCGCCCGTAATCGAGCGTGAAGATGGACCCCCACATCGCGAGGAAGGCCGGGTAGTAATTGAAGAGGATGAGCAATGAAAAGCAGGGCAGAAGCAGGAAATAGTAGTAGCGGGCCTTGACGATGCGCCGCCACAGCGAGGCCTTCCGGATCCGCAGCGGCGGCGCCGCCAATGTCGCGTGGGTGGTCACGTCGGCGTCCTTACGGTCCTCACGAGTGGATCGAAACCCCGGGTCCGGGGAGCGCGGTCACGCTCCCCGGCCATCGGGCGTCGGGTCGGTCGGGAGCGCCTACCAGCCGTTGTCCTCGGCGGCTTTCTCCGCCTGGGCCATCAGCAACTCCTGGATTTCCGCGGCGGTCTGGTCGAGGTCGGCCCGGTCGAGCAGGTAGTTGTGGGTCGCGGTGGTGATGTTGGCCCCGGCCTCGGCGTCGATCTTGTCGCCGTAGGCGATCATGCCCGCCTCGCCGACGCCGCTGGCGACCGCTTCCAGCGGTCCCGCCAGGTCCTCGTTGACCGAGACCTCCTTGATGTTGGGCAGGAATTGCCCCTTCTCGGCGATGATCGTCGTCGCCTGGGTGGGCGCCGTGATGAAGCGCAGGAAGTCGACCACGAGGTCCAGGTTGCCGTTCTTCTCGGCGGTGCTGGTCACGCCGTACTGGCAGGCGGTGGCCCCGCCGATCGAGGGCGCCGGCAGCCCGGTGGCGTACTCGGAGAGGCCCACCCCGGTTCCCTGCTCCAGCACCGGCATGAAGAACGAGCCCCACTCGAACTCGAGCTGGTCGTTGGCCTTGAGCAGGCCGAACCGCCATGAGCCGTCCTCGAAGATCGCCAGTTGGCCCTGGGTGAACTGGAGCTCGAACTGGTCGGCGGCATCGGCCACCGGCCACTGCTCCGACCAGGAGGGAACCGAGTCCTTCATCAGGCGCAGCCAGTCCTTGTACTCCGGCTTGGTGGCGTCGTAGACGCCGCCGATGATGGCCAGCGAGATGTCCTTCTGGGTGTAGGCCCCACCGCCGCCGGTCGGCTCGATCTGGTCCTTCCAGCCCCCGATCACCATCTCGCCGAGTTGCGGTTGCGACCACTGCATGCCGTTGTAGGCCACCGCCCCCGATTCCTTGAGTTTGGCGATGACGTCGATGAACCCGGCGTAGGTCGTGGGAACCTCGACCGCCGCCGCCTCGAACAGGGTCTTGTTATAGAAGAAGAAGGTGGTCACCAGGTCGTAGGGAATCACGTAGAGCTCGCCGTTCGGCGCGTACTTGGCGCCGGTCGGGCCCTCGAAGAACTGCTCGATCCAGCGCGCGCTGCCCGGCTGGCCGGCCTCGACGTAGGGGTTCGGCTGCTCCATGTAGGGGTTCAGATTGGCCCACCAGCCCTTGCCCACGTCGCGGTTGGTGTCGAAGCTCTGGGTCCAGACGATTTCCGGGGCGTTGCCGCCGGTGAGCTGGGTGACCGTCCAGACGCGGGCGTCGGTGCCCTCCGGCACACGCACGAACTCGATCTCGACATCCGGCTGGAGGGCGCGGTAGGCGTCCACCGCGTCCTGCATCGCCTTGATCGGGACAGGGTTGTTGGCGGATTTCTCCATCGACTCCGAGGGCGTGTAGTGTCCGGCCTGGAACCGGATC
>JBGTNF010000415.1:0-3884 GCA_041743205.1 Thermomicrobiales bacterium
GCCGCCCTGGCCGGCGCGCCGCTGTCGCACCGGAGCGAAGCGTTCCGGGAGGCGCTGACGCGGGTCACGGACCGCCTGTCGCAGCTGACCGGGGCGCCGCACGTATCGATCCTCTCCGGTTCGGGCACGCTGGCCAACGACGTGGTGGCGGCGCAGCTGTCGACGCTGCCGGGTCCGGGCCTGGTGCTTGCCAACGGCGAGTTCGGTCAGCGGCTGATCGATCACGCCCGCCGCTTCGGTCTCGACCATCGCACGCACATCATCCCGTGGGGCGCGTCGTTCGATCTCGACGTGGTCGCCGGGATCATGGAAGAACTCCGGCCGGCCTGGCTGTGGGCCACCCACTGCGAGACATCCACCGGCGTGCTCAACGATCTCGGTGGCCTGCGGACCTTGGTCCGGGCAAGCGGAGCGCTGCTCTGCCTGGATTGCATCAGCTCGATTGGTACGGTCGCGGTCGATTTGCGCGGCGTCCACCTCGCGAGCGGCGCCAGCGGCAAGGGGCTGGGAGCCTGCGCTGGCCTGGCCCTCGTTTTTGCCGACCGGGACGTGTCGCCTCACCCGCGCCTGCCGCGCACGCTCGATCTCGGTTTCCACCTGACGAGCGGCGGCGTGCCGTTCACCTTGCCCTCCAACCTGGTGCTGGCGCTGGATCGTGCCCTGGACGCATTCGACGGGCGGGAGCCGTGGGCTGAGGGGGCCCGTCGCGGGGCCGATTTGCACGCCCGGCTCGCCCGGTTGGGATACGGAGCCCTGGCGCCGGAGGACGCTGCGTCGCCGGCGGTGCTGACCATTCCGCTGAGTCAGGAACAACCGGCCGAGGCGTTGGGCCGGTGGCTGGCTAGGGCCGGGTTCCTGGTGAGCTTCCAGAGCGGATACCTGCGGGAGCGAAACTGGCTGCAAATCTGCCTGATGGGCGATCTGCGCCCGGAGCAGATCGACGCCTTGCTCCAGGCGCTGGCCCGCTACCGGCAAGGCCCGATTGCGTAGGGCGCCCGAGCGCCTGGCGGGCGCCGGGGTGGCCGGCACAATACCGGCCAGTACGAGGCCGCGAAGCGCCTTGTATGTCATATCGCTTCGCTGCCGCCGGGAGGCGCAGCCGACCAGAGGCAGCGACGCGCAGCGGAGCGATATCTCCTCGCTCGCTGCGGAATGACAATTAAGTCGCTTCGCTTCGATATGCAGGATCAGCCAGTACGATGGCCCATCGAAGCGGTCCCGCGCTCCTGTTGCGGTCATGGGCACGGGCCGCGAACCGTGGTACGACCATGGGGCCACTGATGCCGGGCCGGCGGTGGCGCCCGGCTCTTTTTTGCGGCCCGTACAGGAGCATCCTTCATGACGACCAAATTTGGCGTATTCGTCCCGCAGGGCTGGCGCATGGATCTCGTCGAGATCGACGACCCGATCGAGAAGTACGAGGCGATGACCAACGTGGCGCGCGACGCCGACAAGGGCGGGTGGGATTCGATCTGGGTCTTCGACCACTTCCACACCGTGCCCGAACCGACGATGGAAGCGACCTTCGAGTGCTGGACCATTTCGGCCAGCCTGGCGCGGGACACCACCAACGTCAACATCGGGCAGATGGTCGGCTGCAACGGCTACCGCAACCCGGCGTTGTACGCCAAGATCGCCTCCACGGTCGATGTCGCCAGCCACGGCCGGCTCTACGCCGGGATCGGCGCTGGCTGGTACGAGCACGAGTGGCGCGCCTACGGGTACGAGTGGACCGACACGCCCGAACGAATGGGCACGTTCCGCGAGGGCGTGCAGGTGATCCACAAGATGTGGACCGAGGACAAGCCGACCTTCCAGGGCAAGCGCTACACGATCGACGGCCCGATCAACGAGCCGAAGAGCGCCCGGCCGGGCCGGAAGATCCCATTGTGGATCGGAGGCGGCGGCGAGAAGGTGACGCTCAAGCTGGTCGCCCAGTACGGCGACGCCTGCAACCTGGGCGGGGACGACCTGGCGGCGCTCCAGCACAAGCTCGACGTGCTCAAGGGGCATTGCGACACGGTCGGCCGCAATTACGACGAGATCGTCCGTTCGACCGGCCTGAGCGCCCACCCGATCGGCCCCAACGACGATCCCGAGCGGGCGACGGCGGAAGCCCGCGGCGACAAGTCGTTCGCGGAGTACGCCAAGGAAACGATCGTCGGCACGCCGGAGGAAATCCGGGAGCGGGCGCAGGGCAAGCTCGACCTGGGATTCGACTACTTCATCATGTCGTTCCCGCGAGTCGCCTACACCCACGACGCGATGAACCGCTTCGCCGAGGAGGTCATCCCGCTTTTCGCCGATTGATGCGTCGCCGGTGGCCGGTATTGACCGGCCAGTACGTGAACGAGCCGAGGCGTTGACATGGGCCACGGGGCGCCCCATGCTGGCAAGGATGTAACCCGCACAATCCACCGGCGACCGTGCCCATGCCGACATCGTTCCGCTCTTCCCCCCAATGGGACCCAACGCCGCTCCGGCCGGCCGAGAACACCGTGCGCCTGGTGGTCATTCCCCTGCCGCGGACGCCGCTCATCGGCCGGCAACGGGAAGCGCGGGCGATTTGCGCCTTGTTGCAGCGCGATGACGCGGCGCTGGTGACGGTGACCGGCCCGGGCGGAATTGGCAAGACCCGGCTGGCGTTGGCTGTCGCCGCGGAAATCGCCAACCAGGACGACCGGGACGTAGTGTTCGTGGCGCTGGCCCCGTTTCGCGAGTCGGCCCTCGTGCTGCCGGAGATCGCCGTCGCCCTCGGAATTCAGGCCAGCGACGACGATTCCCTTGTCTCACGGATCGCCCTCGCCTTGCGCCGCAACCCGATACTCCTGGTGCTCGATAATCTGGAACAGGTGCTGGATGCGGCTCCGGTTCTGGCCGAACTCCTCGTCGCCTGTCCGGCACTGACGATCCTGGCGACCAGCCGCGCGCCGCTGCGCATCACCAGCGAGCACGTCTACCCCTTGCCTCCCCTGGCGTTGGCCGTTGCGGACCGCCATCCTGAACTCGAGGACCTCGCGCAAACCGAATCGATCGCCCTCTTCATTGCCCGCGCCCGCGCCTTGGATCCCGGCTTTGCGCTGACGGCGTCGAACGCTGCCAGCGTGGCGGCGATTTGCGATCGGCTGGACGGCCTGCCCCTGGCGATCGAACTGGCGGCGGCACGGATTCCGGTGCTTGCGCCAGAAGAAATCCTCGATCGTCTGGATCACCGCTTGACGCTCCTGACCCGGGGCGCCAGCGACCAGCCGCCGCGGCTACGCTCATTGCGCGACGCCGTTGCCTGGAGCCACGATTTACTCAGTCGCCAGGAGCAGGCGCTGTTCCGCCGCCTCGCCGTCTTCATGGGCGGCTGCACGCTTGATGCGGCCGAGACCGTATGCGGGGAGCCTGGGCTGGACATGCTGGAGGGGATCTCCGCGCTCCTCAGCCAGAGCCTGCTGCTCAGGAGCACGGGCGCCACGCCACGGTACTGGATGCTGGAAACCATAAGGGAATATGCGGTGGAGCGCCTTGAGGCAAGCGACGAACGGGCTGCGATCCGGGAGCGGCACGCACGGTACTATCGGCAGCGCGTCGACGAGGTGGAGATTGGATACTTCACACCGTCCGATCCCGATCCTTCCCATTTGCTTTTCTTCGCTGAAGAATCCAACATCCGGGTCGCGCTCTCGTGGGAAGCGGAACAGGGAGCCATCGACCTGCTCGTGCGCCTGGCGTCTGTTGGATGGTGGGACTGGTTGCCCGTGGAATCGATCGCGTCACTCTACGGAGCCGTCGAGGGAACGCTGCCGCTCCCGCTCGCGCAACGTCCGATCCTGCTGGCCTCGGCTGCGGAGTTTGCGCTCGGCCGAAGCGACCTGGCAACGGCGTTGCGCTACAGC
>JBGTNF010000416.1:0-5617 GCA_041743205.1 Thermomicrobiales bacterium
GGGCGAGGAAAGCGACCGGGCGAGCCTCGGCCGGCCTCGTGAAGGTCAGGCCCAGCGCCGCCAGCAGGACGCCCGCGATCACGGTTTCGGCGATCGCGGCGCCGGGGTCGGTCCGCTCCCTCAGCACCCCGGCGTGGGCCACGGCCGCGAAAGCAAACAATGCGAACTGGACCGCCAGGAAGAACTGGATGATCGATTTCATGGGAAACCTCCCGGGTGGAAGCCATCTGTTAGGGGATATCCAGCGGGGCCGACCTTGTGTCCTCCCGTCTTGCCGTCGAGCACGCGGGAGGACACAAGCTCCTCCCCTACGAAACGAATGACTCTCGTTCAAGCGACGTCGCGGCGCTTGAGCAGCAGCCACGACCCGGCCAGGAAGAGCGCCAGGTACGCGCCCAGCGTGATTACCGCCTGGACCCCGCTGACGTATGGCCCGGAGAAGGCCCCCGGCCCATCGGCGCTCATCGGCCCGTTGCCCGAGATCGCCCGCACCAGCGAGTAGCCGTTGGCCCGGAGCAAAACATCCACCAGCCAGTCGAGCGCGCCGATGCCGGAAATGAAGGCGCTGACGATGCCCTCGAAGGCCAGCCCCCAGATGATGCCGACGCCGATCGCCAGCGCCGTGCCCCGCGTCGCCATCGCCAGGATCACCCCCAGCGAGGCCCAGACCGCCAGGATCAGCCAGCCGGCCATCAGCGCTTCGACGAGAGATTGGCCGCCCGGCCAGGTGATGGCGGCGTCTTCCAGCAGCGCGATCGTCACGCTGGCCATGGCGCCGGCCACGAACGCCAGCGCCACGAACGGAACCAGCACGATGCCGAGCGCCGTCATCTTGGCGCCGAACACTGCCGACCGGCCGGGACGCTGGGTCAGCAGCGTTTTCCACATCCCCCAACCGAACTCGCTGCCGATGCTGAGCACGCCGAGGATCAGCACCAGCGACCCGCCGTAGAATGGCATGCCCTCCAGCATCGTCTGGACCAGCGCCCCGGGCAGCATCGAATCGAAGCTCTCGGCGAACTGGCTGCTGCCGCTCCGGTACGAGATATACGGAAATCCGTAGGCGAAGATCGTGGTCACCACCAGCCAGATCGAGAGGATCGACCAGGTGCTGGTGCGCTTGCGCAGGAGGAAGAGTTCGGCCTTCAGCAGGCCCAGGAAATCAGTCGCCATGTCGTACCCCCCCACCCGTCAGGGTCAGGAATATATCTTCGAGCGAACGCCGGTCGGTTCGCAGCTCGTGAACGGCGATCCCGGCCTCGACCAGTCGTTTGTTCACCTCGGCCGCGTCGAGCGCCGAATCGCGGTGGCCAGTAATCCGCAGCGTGTCAACGGCAACATCGACCCCGTTCACCCCCGGTACGAAGGCGAGCGCCGCCCGGGCGGCCCGGGCGGTCGCAAGCCCTTCGACCCGGACCAGGAGCGCTTCATCGCCGCGCAGGTCGTCGACCGTGCCCTCGGCCACGATCCGGCCCTTGGCGATCACGCCGACGCGGTCGCACACCTGCTCGACCTCGGTCATCAGGTGGCTGGAAAGCAGCACGGTGCGCCCGTCGCTGCCCAGGCGGCGGATCAGTTGCCGCATGTCGGCCATCCCGGCCGGGTCGAGCCCGTTGGTCGGTTCGTCCAGCATCAGCAGCGGCGGGTCCTTGAGCAGGGCAGCGGCCACGCCCAGCCGCTGCTTCATGCCCAGCGAATAGGTCCGGAACGGATCGTTCGCCCGCGACCCGAGGTCGACTTGCGCCAGCACGGCCCCGATCCGGGATCGGTTGACGCCGGTGTAATCGGCAAGCAGCCGCAGGTTGTCGTGCCCGGAGAGGAAGGGGTAGAAGGCGGGGGTTTCGATCATGGAGCCGATCTTCGCCAGCGTTTCCGGCGAGCCGGGAGCCGAGCCCAGCAGCGACATGTGGCCGCTGGTGGGCTCGATCAGGCCCAGCAACATCCGCAGGGTGGTCGTCTTGCCCGCCCCGTTCGGCCCGAGGAACCCGTAGATCTCCCCCTGCCGCACGTTCAGGCTGAGCGCATCGACAGCCCGGACGGATCCGTACTGCTTGGTCAGGGATTCGATCTCGATCGCCAGGGCGCCGGGGCCGTCCGGGCGGGCCGTTACCGGTCTCCTCGTGCCCCGGACGGGACGGACGCCGGGTTGTGGCCGTTGCTCGATCGTGGGCGCAGCCGTTGCCGTAGTTGCCGTGCTTGCCATGCGGGTTCCTTTCGATGGTGTTTTCGACACGAAATCGGTGGTCATTCCACAGCCCGTTACCGCTGGTACCGGACCTCCGTTTCGCCCTGGTCGTTCCTAAGCGTCGCCATGACTCCGGACGCGATCGCGACGACCACGCCCGCCACCGGGATCCACAGGCCGGTGAGCCCCAGGATCGGTGTCAGGTCAGTCAGGCGGTCGGCGCTGACGTTGAGGAAGAACCCGACGATCAGCGAGATGCCCATCGCCGAGCCAAGGATCGGTATCCACCGCCACGGCGCGAACGCGATGATCGCGGCCAGGACGGTGAGGATGATCGGCCTGGGCGGGATCGTCGGAAAGTCGCCGGCGCCGGCCAGGTACTGAAGCAAAATGCCGGCGGCCGTGACGAGCAGGGCGCCAACGGTCAGCTTCGTGGCGGAAGGTTTCCGGACGAACAGCGCCATCGTGAATGCCTTTCATGAACGACCAGTGGTGATGACAGCCAGAGCTTGCGTGCCTGATGCGACTGTCGGCACGGCCCTGGACTTTCCTTCCAGGCGTGTGCGGGAATCCGTCCGGGGCGGCGCGTTTTCCCCTGACTCCATGACACCGCACCGGTGTGGAGCAAGAATGCAGGGCGTGTGAACCTGGTGTGAACGAGCCCGCCGACAACTCGGAAACATCGCCGACACCAATCGCGGCGACCGTTACGCGAGAACGTGGCGGCAATCCGGCCGAGCCGGAGACCGAAGACGGGAGACGGGAGACCTCGTTGTCGCAACATCGTTCATTGACGATCGAGACCGCCCTGCCCAGCTTCGCCAGGGCGTACACCAAGCGAGCTCGACGAAGCCGTGCGCGTCAACCCGTGCGGCAATCGCCTGCCAGGTTCACCGGCGACAGATGGACCAACGGGGTGGCTTGATTAGCGCCGGTAGCTGATCTCAACGTTGACGTCCAGGGGAACACCCGCAAACTGCCCTGTGGCAGACCGGCAGTCTGACTGTCGCCGCGCCTGGAGCACGGACCTAAACGATCTTCCTGCATGGAAGGGATCACTCGTCATGAGCGCTGATGACATCGTTCGGGCAGGATACGAACGGATCGCCGAGACGTACGCCGCGCAACGGAACCAGTTCGAGAGCCTGCGTTTTCTGGAGCGGTTCATCGAAGTCGTCCCGGCTGGTGGGACGATCCTCGATATTGGCTGCGGGGCCGGGAAGCCGGTGGACGAGTTCCTCATCGCGCAGGGGTTTGCGGTTCATGGCCTGGATCTGTCGGAGCGGATGATCGCGCTGGCGCGCGGGAACGTTCCCCAGGCGACCTACGGGGTCCGGGACATGCTCGATTTGGCCGAGGATGGGTACCGGGTCGACGGGATCGTCTCGTTCTACGCGATCTTCCATACCCCGCGAGAACAGCACCTGGCGCTCCTGTCCACGTTTGCCTCATTCCTGCCCAAGGGCGGCGCGATGCTCATCACGATGGGGGCCGATGCGTGGGAAGGCGTCGACGATTTCCACGGGACGCCGATGACCTGGAGCCACTATGGGGCGGACACGAATCGGGCGCTGGTCGAAAGCGCGGGCTTCCGCGTGCTGGTGAACGAGACAGATCGCTCGGCGGACGAAGCGCATCAAGTCATCATCGCCAGCTTGGATAGACCGATTCGTGAACGTCCCGGGGAGGATCAGGATTGATATACTGCAGGCGTACGAGAAACGTTCCCGATTATGGCCAAGCCTCACGCGATCGTCTCAGATCCAAAATCGAAGCAGTCGCCACCTACTGGTGTAACGCGTCATCAGCAACAAACCACCTCTGGGCAGGACGTGAAGCGCAACGCCCAAAAGGGCTCATTCGTGCTGCCTCCTGGCCCGCCGAACACTATCGTGCGCACTCCTTAACCCATCGCGCCCAAGAACAGTGAATTTTCAGAATAACGTAGCGATCGCGGCGGCCGATAGAAAAAGCCCCTCCGCATAGAGCGCCGTCACGGCACGTCCCACCCATAAGCCTTTCCGCTGCAAGAGCGGTCGGTTGAGCTCTGTCGACACGACGTACTCAGAAGCCACCCAGCGCCGCAACACATCCCCTGGCGCCACCTCACTGTTGCCCTTTAACGTGAGCATGTTCGGTCGATACTGCAATTCCCGCAGGCGGCTTGCGCGCCACACACAAATGAGCAGCGCCACATAAACCACCATGGCCGCCGCCAGCAGCACGATCGTGATGGTGGGGATGGTCACCGCACTCAAGCGCAACAGACCGAACGTCACAGGCAGGACAGTGCTGCCGATCGAAAAAGCGTTGCTGTCCCGGTAACGAAGACATCGTTGGTGCTGATCTGGACATCGAGAAAGCGGGCCGCGGCATCGTAAAAACCTCGTCTGGGGCGGCGTCATGGTCAGGCGGGGACAGCGGCCAATGGTCCACAGGTTCATCGCCTACGCGTCGGTTTCCTGCGAATCTTTGCCGGAGCCAAACCATCATCTCTGGAGTTCCTCATGGAATGAGCAGGGGAGAACGCTTCTCGCCTGCATGGCCATACTGATTTGGCGACCATGATCATTCAGAAAACCGTGTCGAGACTACGGAAACGGCTCCACCAAAGGTGAGCCGTTCATGATCCGTCTGACCCCGATAATTCGTGACCAGCGACGATCCACGTACGGCACATGTTCCATGGGCCGAATGTACTGTGCCCCGCCGAAATCGAAGGTCCGGCGTTGCCCGAACATCAACTCATCCAAGACATTCACGGCGTAATCGCGAACGCGGCCTCAGAGTGCGATCTGGTGGGCGCGCCGTCACGTTCAGGGGGTCCATCTGGACGGCGACCGCGGCATCGAGGCCGTCCTGGCCGGACCAGCGCCCCTGCCGCCCGAGCACGAAACGGCGCCGCGTTTGAGGCGAAAGATGTCGATCCTGCATACGGACACTTCACCGCGCCACCGCCAAACCGGCCCGGAAAACGGTCGGCCCGCCCCATATCTCGACGCCCGGCCCGGTTCTATACTCGACGCAACGCGACCACGGCGACGACTTCAGGCAAGGCGGATAAGGAATGGCACAGGCGCGATCGTTCGTCCATCGGGGCAATCCGTTCCGGACGGAAACCACCTGGCGGGTGGTGCTGATCCAGGGGCTGGTGGCGCTGGGTATCGGGCTCTACACCCTGCTCGCCGAAGACAGCGCCCGGCAAACCATCATGCTCCTGATCGGGTTCTTCCTGCTCGTCAATGGCCTGCAATACGCCTGGGAAGGAATCAGGAACCGGGGCGAGCGTGCTGATGGCATGCGCAAGTACCAGCTCGGGCGCGCCGGCATCGGGATCGCGACCAGCCTGCTCGTGGTCATCGATCGTGTGCGCGATTTCATGGGCCTCGACGCATCGCGGGTGGTGGCCGGCCTCGGCCTAGCCGGGATGGG
>JBGTNF010000417.1:0-13702 GCA_041743205.1 Thermomicrobiales bacterium
TACGCCACGGGTCGCACCCCGAATCCCTGCCTTGAATGCAACCGGCACGTCAAGTTCCGGCACCTGGTCCAGCGAGCCCGGCAGCTTGGCGCCGACTGCCTGGCGACCGGTCACTACGTGCGTCTCGAACATGGATCCGAAAGAGGCGCGGCGCGGCTCTACCGAGCCCTGGATGCCGGCAAGGACCAGAGCTACGTGCTCTACACCCTGTCGCAGGAACAGTTGCGCTTCCTCCAGTTCCCGTTGGGCCGGCTCACCAAGGCGGAGGTCCGAACCCTCGCCCGGGGCTACGGGCTACCAGTTGCGGACAAGGCCGAAAGCCAGGAAATCTGCTTCGTGGGCAATCGCTCCTACGCTGACTTCGTGGCCGAGCGCCGTCCGGAGGTCACCGTAGGCGGCGATATCGTCAACCAGGGCGGGGACGTGCTGGGCACGCACCGGGGCCTGGTGCATCATACGGTCGGTCAGCGCCGGGGCATGGGCATTGCCGGAACCAAACCGTATTTCGTGCTGCAACTCGACACGTCGGCCAACCAGCTCGTGGTTGGTGAGCGCTCCGAGGCGCAAGCCGTGTCGATCGAGGCCCACGACGTCTCGTTCACTTCTGGCGTTTGGCCGGACGATGCGTTCGAGAGCGACATCGCCGTTCGCTACCGGGGCAAGCCGGCCCGGGCGACAGTGACGCCGGACGCCGCAGAGAACCGGATGGTGACAGTCGCCTTCCCGCAGGGAACCGGCCCGATCGCCTCGCCGGGCCAGGCCATCGTCTTCTACGAGGGCGACGAGGTGCTGGGCGGCGGCACGATCGAACGGGTGAACCGCTGCCTTTCCGGAGCCGACGAATCCTGAGAGCCATGTCGAATCAGCGACGATGCGCAATAATCGATGACGAAAACAGACATGTGCGGTGGGGGCTACAGGAGAAGGTATGAACGCAATCAAGAACAAGGGCGTGCTGGCCGGCGTGGCCGCACTCCTGATCATCGTGTTGATCGGGGTGGGGCTGTACCTGCTGGGCGGCGACGATCAATCGGCGCTGGAAAAGCTGCGCGACATCGCGATCATCTTCGTGGTGCTGACCTCGGCGCTCTCGGTCGTCTTCCTCGCGGGCATTACCGTCGCCCTCATCCTCCTCTTCATCCAGCTCAAGGACAAGGCGATGCCGATCCTGGACGAGACGACCGGGACCATCAGCCGGATCCGGGGCACCACCTCGTTCATCACCGAGGAGGCGGTCAAGCCACTGGTCACAGTGGCGAGCAAGTACTCGCGATTCCGCACCATGTCCCGCGTGGTGACGGGCAAGCAATCCAAGCCGCTGAAGTACAAGAAGGTCGAAAAGAAGCAGTAACCGGCGAGGCGCGACATGCTCGATCTATTCGATGATCGGTTCCTGCGGGAACGTGAAGATCACGCCGCCACCCAGGGATTCGCGGGGGGCCTCGTTCTTGGCATCTTGTTGGGCGTGGTGCTGACCATCGTCTTCGCGCCTCGTCGCGGCGATGAAACGCGAGCCGCGGTGGCAAGCCTGGCCCACGAGGCGAAGGAAAAGACGGCTGCCCTGGTCCACCGGCAGGACCCGAAGCATCCCGCGACCGATTTCGGCGATGCAGCCGCGATCGAGCGAGAGTTCGGTGGCCCGCCAGCGTGACGGGCATCGGCCCGGCTCCTTTCCGGGTCACGTCGCTCGGAATCAGTGCCGAATCCCGTTTGCATGGGCGACGAGCAGGATCCGCAATTCCCGGACTTCCGTCTCCAACGCTGCCAGGCGCTCATCGACGGTGGGCGCCGGAGGAGCTGGCGGATCGTCCACGGACGCCGCGTCGGTGAACGTGACCCCGTAACGAATGATGGCCGCCTGACCTTCGCCCACTGTCCGGCGGTCGACGGCCGCGACCCTGACCGACCGAACGTTTCGATCGCCGGTGTCCAGTGCCAGCCGGGGTTCACGAAAGAGGTCGTCAAGCGTTTCGGCGTCCCTCGAGCCGCGGGTGATTGTCACGAGGTCGAACGTGCCTGGCTCGGCCCCGGCGCGCCACGAGGTAACACGCAGGGTGACGCCGTTGAGCTGGATGAACTCGACCTGGTTTGGCGGGGGCGATTCACTCATGCCGGCATCCTGTTCCTGCGACCGGGCACGGCTGTCGCGGTCGTCTCGATAATGTCTCCGGGGCGACGGTACACTTCGGTCAGTTACTCCCTCTCGCCGGATTCCCGGCGCGTTGGCCCAACCCGCCGGAAATGGACGACCGTAGCCCCGTGATCGTGTTCCCCATTGTCTGCTCAGTCCTCAGTGCGCTTTGTGCGGCGGTGCTGTTCCGTGATGCGCGAGTCCGGCCGCGGCCGGACAAGATCGTGTGGACGATTGCGTTCCTGATGTTCGCGCTGGCCGCCGGAGCGGACGCCGCCGGTATCGCGCTGGGGTGGAACGCGCCGCTGGCGAGACTCTACTACGCCACCGGCCCGGCCCTGGTCGTGGCCTTCCTGGCGATTGGCCAACTGTATCTCCTCTTTCCCACAGCGTTGCGGCGGTTTGGCGTCGGCGCCACCCTGCTCGTTACGGCGCTCTGGGTCTCGCTCGTGGTCAATGCGCCGATCGACCAGTCACGGTTGGCGGAGGATGGTTGGGATGCGATCGATCGTGGACCAGAAATGGTCGCGATCACGATCCTCATCAATGCGGTCGGGACGGCGATCATCGTGGGCGGCGCCTCCTGGTCGGTCTGGCGATTTTGGCGCAGCGGCACGCATCGGCAGCGGATGATTGGTTGCGCCCTGATCTCGTCCGGCACGCTGGTCGTCGCTGCCGGCGGCAGCCTGACCCGGCTCGGGCATTACGAGTACCTCTACATCGCGATGGCGATCGGGGTCGCCATGATCTTCGGAGGCGTGCTCGTATCGCGCCGGCCCGATCGCGCGACGGTCGACGGTCAAGGTCGGGGACTCGTTCCGGCCGCGTTCGAGGCACAGGTTCCTGTCCCGGCGCTGGCGAACACGAGCGGGCTCGCGTACCTGCACGAACTGCTGCTCGATCGCGACGACGCCGAGATCGACCGGATCTGCGCGGAATGGAGCGTGCCGCGCGATCCCGCCGGCACGCTTTCCCGGACCGACGCGCGACGGGCGTGGCGATTGCGCCTCCTCCTGGCGCCGGATGCCGTGGCCCGGTTCGACGATCTGCCAGTCGGCGCACGTCGCCAGCTCACCGCGCTCTACCAGGATGTCCTGACCTGGGAGCGCTCCGGCCGGGACGAGATCGCCGAGATCGTGGCGACGCCAGAATCCGGCGCCACGGCCCGCCAGGCGTAGCCCGCTACCTCGCGATGTGCGCCACAAATTGCTGCACGTCCGCCTGGCCCCGCTGGATACGCAACCGTACGAGACAAATGAGTCTGGGAATGGATGCAACAGCCGGAAGTCACACCCTTTGGCGGAGTAGAACTGGTGACACCCAAGCCCTGTCCGGGGTAGAATTGTCATCAGTAAGCGGCGCCGGCCGATGATTCACCGGCACTCACTCGTCGTGGATCACGGTGAGGGACTGCGCACCGCAGCCCCTTTTTTGTTGTCCGTACCATTCTTTCCCATGAGACAAGGTATCCAGACGATTGGGCTGCTTCGCCGTTGCCGCGTGAGTTTGGGCTACCCCACAACCATCGATTTCAAGCACGTGATCGACCGCAATCGGTCCAGCGACGAGGAGGCGCGATGCCAGACATCATCACCAATCCCAACCTGGCCGTCGTGCTGCTCTGCGCGGCTTTCACGGCGCCCCTGCTAACGACCCTGATCGGGGTCTGGCGGCCGGCGCTTACCGGCGTCGCGGCGATAGCCTCCACCGCTGCCTGCCTCGCAATCGTCGGCTTTTCCTACGCCGCGGACCCGGCGGCGATCGACGTCCCGTGGTCCGAAACCTTGGGGTTGCGCTTCCATCTCGAACTGGATGGCCTGGCCCGGATGTACGCCTTGCTGGCGACCGGGATCGGGCTGTTGGTCGTCGTTTACGCCTACCGGTACATCCCCCTGCACCTCGCCCATCATCACCGGAGCCTGGACGAGCAACCACGGTTCTTCGGATTCCTGCTGCTGTTCATGGCGGCCATGGTCGGCCTGGTGATGGCGGCGGATACCATCCTGCAATTCGTCTTCTGGGACCTGACCGCGATCGCCTCGTTCTACCTGATCGGATTCGATCGCGACCGCGCGAACTCGCGCTCTTCGGCGATGATGGCCCTGCTCGTCACAGGCGTCAGCGCCGTGCTGGTGCTGATCGGGGTGCTGATCCTGCGGTCCGAGCTGGGAACCTACGCCATCCCCGAAATGATTGTGCTCGAGTCCGACCGTACGGTTGTCGGCGTCGCGCTCGGCCTAATCGGGATCGGCGCGCTGGCCAAGAGCGCCCAGGTTCCCTTCCATTTCTGGTTGCCGAACGCGATGGCCGCGCCCACCCCGGTGTCGGCGTACCTGCACTCGGCGGCGATGGTCGCGGCCGGCGTGTTCATGATCCAGCGCTACTACCCGATGATCGCCGCGTTCGACTGGCTGCTGGACGCGATGCTCGTGATCGGGTTCCTGTCGATCGCGGTGGGCGGCCTGATTTCGCTGACCCGCGACAACCTCAAGCAGGTGCTGGCCTATTCCACGATCTCGCAGTACGGATACGTGGTGGTAATGTTCGGGCTGGGCAACGAGTACGGGCTGAACGGCGCCACGTTCTACGTCCTGGCTCACGCACTGGTGAAATCGGCCCTGTTCCTCACGGCCGGGGCGGTCACCGAAGCCACCGGCGCCACCCAGTTGTCGAAAGTCGGCGGGTTGGCCAAAGGCATGCCGCTCCTGGCCCTCGGAAGCGGCCTCGCGGCCGCCGGCCTGATCGCCCTGCCGCTGACGATCGGCTTTTTCAAGGACGAGCTGTTCTTCGCCGCGGCGTGGGAGCGAGGACCTGGCTTCGGCATCCTGGCGGTGGCAAGCGCGACGCTCACATTCGGGTACGTTGCACGCTTCTGGACCGGCGTGTTCCTTGGCCCGTTGCGCAGCGATCCGCGCGGGGTTTCGCGATTCCTCACGCTGCCCGTAGTCGCGCTTGGTTTGGCGACACTGGTCTTCGGGTTCTGGACCGGTCCGATGGTCGAGATTGCCGAGTCGGCAGCGACCATGCCCGGGGCCGAGCCGGCCCAGATAGACATTGCCTATCACCTCGACGCCCGGCACGAGAACGTGATGGCCCTGGCGACCTGGGCGCTCGGCATCGCCTTGGTGATGTCCGAACGCTGGTGGGCGCCTGCCGCCCGTCGTGTGACGCGTATCGGCGACGCATGGGGCCCCGAACGCCTCTACCAGTGCACGCTCGATGGCTTGCAGGCGGTATCCGACCGGATTCACCAGATCGAAGTGCGCGATCTCCGGAGTCGGGTCGCAACCATCCTGGCGCCGGCCGGAATCCTCGTCGGGCTCGCCGTGATCTTCACCCCCAACAGCGACGCCTTCGAGCTCGGCGGGCTGGAGCGCAGCGACCTGCCACTGGTGCTGATGCTGGTGGTGACGGCGCTGGCCGCGGTGGCAGTGTCGATTCCGCGGGCGCACCTCCGGATCGTGATCACGACCTCGTGCGTCGGGTTCAGCCTGTCCGTAATCTACGCGTTGCTCGACGCGCCGGATGTGGCGCTCGTGGCCGTGCTGGTCGAGACCGTGCTTGGAGTCTTCTTCATCTGCATGCTGTTGCTGATGCCGGCCTCGATCCTGCGGTTCGAGACGCGGGAGCCAGCCGAGCGCTTCGGCGTCCGCCGCGACGTCGTGCTGGCGGTCATCACCGGGGCCACCGCCTTCTTGGTCGTCTGGGGCGTGCTTTCCCGGCCATCGCCGTCGACCGAGCTGATCGACCGCTACGAGGAGCTCACGCCGCTGGCGCACGGCCGGGACATCGTGACCGTGATCCTCGCCGATTTCCGCGGGTTCGACACTATGGGTGAAGTCACCGTGATCGCGCTGGTCATGCTCGGCGTGATGAGCCTGATCCGGAAGGGGCGACTGCGATGACGACCGAAATGACGCGCACCACCTCGCGCATCCTCTTGCTCCCCATCCTGATGGTCGCCCTTGGCGTGCTGATCAAAGGCTACGCCGACGTGGGGGATGGGTTTTCGGCGGGCGTCATCGCTTCATTGGGGATCGTATTGCAGGGCGTGGTCTTCGGCGCCAAAGAGTTCGATCGCCTGCCGCTCGTGCGCTTTGCGCCGTTGGCGACTTTCGCCGGCTTGTTCATTGCCCTGGCGGTAGCCTTCGCCCCTGTCCTGTTTGGCAACCCGATATTCCTGCATCAACCCGTCTCTGGCGCCGAGGCGCAACACTTTGGCGCGCTGGAGTTCATTACGCCCGTGCTCTTCGACATCGGCGTGTTCCTGATCGTGTTCGGCTTCTGCGTCGGCACGATCGGGGCCGTGGCGCGGGAAACGGTTCGCCAGGAGCGAGAACAGGAACAGCTTGCCCGCCAGCGGCTCGAAGCACGGCGCGCCAGCCTGGAAGGGAGAAACGCGCCATGACCCTACTCGTCTCCCTGTGCGTGGCCGTCATTTTCGGGTCGGCCGCCTATCTGATGCTCAAGCGTGATCTCATTCGCGTCATCACCGGCATGATCCTGCTTGGCAACGCGGCCAACCTCTTCATCATGGCGGCTGGCTTGCGCCAAGGGAGCGCGCCGTTCGTCGGCAGCGCCTCGGAAACGTCCGACTCGCTGGTGCAGGCGATGACCCTGACGGCGATCGTCATCAGTTTCGGGGTGGCGACGCTGGTGCTGAGCCTCGTCTACCGCGTCTACGATTCCCATCATTCGGTCGATCTGCGCCGTCTCGGCAGCGCCGAAGCCGTCCAGGCGAGCCTGGACGACCAGCCCACGGGCCAGGACATCCGGGCGGACGAGGCAGCATCGCTTGGGGTAACCGAGGAACGGGATGTTGGCGTATCGCCCAAGGGACGCCCATGATCATTGCGCTGCCGCTCGCCATCCTCTGGTTCGGCGGACTTGGAATTGCGTTGCTCGATGGCACACGCAAGCCGGTGGGATTCACGGCGGTCGGCGTCATGCTGGCGGCGCTGGCCGCGACCGTGACACTCGGCGTCGATGTACACGCCAACGGCCCGAAAGTGATGCAGATCGCCGGGTGGGATGCTGGGGTGGGGATCGCCCTGCGCGCCGACCTGCTGGGGATCACGTTCGCCGTGGTGTCCCTGATCGTGCTGACCACGGCGCTGTGGTTCGAAGTGTCGCGAGACGTGAAGGCCAGGATTTTTCCGGGACTTGTGCTGTTTATGGGTTTGGGGCTGACCGGACTCTTCCTGACTGGCGATGCCTTCAATTTCTACGTGTTTTTCGAGATCTCGATGGTCGCTGCTTACGTTCTCGCCAGCTACGGCGAATCGCCCCGGCAGTTGCGCGCGGCGTTGATCTTCATCGTCGTCAACCTGCTCGGATCAGTGCTCTTCCTGGTCGGCATCGCCGCGATGTACCACAACACCGGGTGGCTCGACATGGAGCGGATCGCCGGGTTCAGTTCGTTGATCGACCAGAACCCGGCAATCCTCACCGCAACCATCGTCTTCGTTGCCTTCAGCATCAAGCTGGGCCTCTTCCCCTTCCACTTCTGGCTGCCCGCGGTCTACACCGGGACGAGACCCGCCGTCGCCGCCATCCTGAGCGGCGCGCTCGCCAACATCGGCAGTTACGGTCTGATCCGGTTTGGCGCCGACATCTTCCCGCGGGAACTGCATGAAGGCGCCGCGGTGATGCTCGTGCTCGGCACGATCAGCATCGTCTACGGCGGCGTCCAAGCCATTGGGCGCCACTCGCCCAACGAAGTACTGGCCTATTCCTCGATCGGGCAGGTTGGCTACATCCTGATCGCGCTGAGCATCGGCGGCGAAGCCGGCTACACCGCCGCGATCCTCTACGCCGTCGTCAACGCGCTGAACAAGACCCTGCTCTTCCTGGCGGCAAGCCTGAGGGGCTGGGTCGCCGGGGCGACGTTCGCCGTCGGTGCCTTCAGCGTCGCCGGGGTGCCCCCGGCCGGCGGTTTCTTCGGCAAGATGGCGGTGTTCCAGGTGAGCATCGATGACGGTAAACCGTGGATCGTGGCGCTCGTCTTCCTCGGCGGGGCGCTGTCGTTCATCTACATGTTTCAGTTGTATCGGGCGCGGTTCTGGATCAATGAGGAGGCGGACGAGGCGACAACCCGGGGCGCCCTGGGTCTGGTCGTGGCCATCGCCCTCATGATCGTTGCGATCGGCGTGTTCCCCGAGCCGCTCCTGTCACTCTCGCAGCAGGCCGCTTCCGTTCTGCCGGAGCGTGCGCCATGATGTTCCTCATCCTGGTCATTGCGGGGCTTGCCGCCACGTATTGCCTCACCATCGCCAGCTTCGCCTGGGAGGACGTGGTTTTCGGCCTGGCGGTCGCGAGCGGGCTGGTCGCCATCTTTCGCAAAGCGCTGTTGCCCGTCAGCCTGCCGCCGTCGGGGCGCGTCCTGCACATGGCGGTCTACACGCCAGTGCTGCTCTGGATGTTGTTCGTCGACATCGTCAAGGGCACCTGGCAGGTCGC
Source organism: Thermomicrobiales bacterium (assembly GCA_041743205.1). GTDB lineage: Bacteria > Chloroflexota > Chloroflexia > Thermomicrobiales > UBA6265 > JACCYX01. The sequence goes on from JBGTNF010000417.1 coordinate 8,591, forward strand.
CACCTATGTCCTCGGGATCAGGAAACTGGATCACCCGGGCATCGTCCGGATCCCGTTGGGCAACCACAGCCGCACCGGGGTCGGCATGGTCTCGCTGTTTCTCACGATCTCGCCGGGCTCGTTCCTGGTCGACATTGATTGGGAGGAGCGGTGGATGCTCGTTCACTACATGGACGCCAGTCAACCTGCCCGGTTGCGCCGCGATGTGGAACGGTACTACCGGCTTTGGGAATACGATATCGAGCCGCCGGAAGACGACATCGATTCGCCCGAGCCACACCTGGAAGGGAGCCAGCCCCATGCATGAGATCGTCTATTACTCCGCCGTGATCTGGATGGCGGGCTTGCTCTGTATCTGCATCGGGATGGTGATCAGGACCAATTCGCCAGTGGTCCGGATCCTGGCGTTCGATGCGGTGACGCTCGTCATCGTCGCCTTGCTGATCCTTTACTCAACCACGGTCGAGTCGTCCTACTACCTGGATGCCGCGCTGATGCTGTCGCTCGTGTCGTTCATATCCACCATCGTCGCAGCCCGGTATTACGGTGAACGCAAGGTGTTCTGAGAGAGGAAACCTGCCCATGCGCGCCTTCGTATTCGATTTCTTCGTCATATTCGGCGTGCTGGTCATGACCTTGGGCGTGATTGGGCTGATCCGCATGCCAGATGTCTACACCAAGCTGCACGGCGCCAGCAAGTCGGTGTTTCTCGGCGTGATGGTGCTGGCCCTTTCCGGCGTCGTGATTGGCGGCGAGGCGATTACCGGACGCCTCTTCCTCATCTGCCTCGCCCTGTTCCTGACAACCCCGGTCGCCTCCCACGTCGTGGCGCGCGCCGCTTTCCTGCAACACGAGCAGATGGAAACCGCCGGTGCGATCGACGAATCGGGCAGCCTCACGCACGCCGACGAAACGCCCGGCTGGCGAGTGTAGCCGCCTATTGGCCGCGGTCGATGGAGTCCTTGTCCTGATAGATGGGCACATCCTGGATCGTGTCCACGACCTCGTAATACTGCCCGACTTCCTGCCAGAAGGCGCGGCTGGCGTCGGCGAATGGCCCAGGCTGGAGGGTGCTGACAATGAACTCGGGCCGGTCCTCGCCCTGGATGATCGTGATCAAATCCGAGTAGGAGCCGGGTATCCCGCGCAGCTCCTGATCGTAGAGATGCCGGTACGCGGGCGGACGGTCCGCCAGGTAGTAGATCGCCGCCTGGTCGAAGGCGACATAAATGGTGGCGCCGGGTTCGGTGCGCTCGCGCAGGTAGGCGGCGATCTCGTCCTGCGCCGGGTAACCCGGGTGCGAGAACATCGCCTCGGCCATGTCGTCCGGCGATCCGTAGGCCAGCACCCGGAAAGGGGCGACCAGCAGGATCACGCTGGCGGTCGCCAGGATCGCGCGCGCAGGTGTCCCGATCGTGGGCCAGACCAGCGCGAGCGTCCACCCGATCCAGACCGACAGTGGCGCGACTACCTGGATCAGGTAGTGGGACCACCAATCCCCGCCGATGCTGGCCCCAGCCAGGCTGCCCAGCAGCCACAGGCGCAGCATCAGCCGTCTGTCGTCACGCGGTCGCCGCAGGGTCGAAAGGGCCGATAGCGGCGAGTGCCGTGTCCAGCTTCGCGGGTCGACGCCTTCACGCCGGTTCTCGCGTAATCCTCGCCGCGCATTGGCCCCCAGCAGGGCGATTCTAGTGCGGTAGCGGAACGCCAGGAGCAGGCCGACCAGCCCGATCAAGGCGGATGCCCGCCACGCCAGACGCGCCATGGCTTCGAGGTTGTACTGCAGGCCGACCGTGGCCGCACTCTGGGCCGAGAGCCGGTAGGAAATCGTGGCGTAGTAGAAGTCGCTCCAGCCGAGCCACCAGCCGTGGATCAGCAGGCCGATGCCGATGGCGACGACGCCGGCAAACACCCAGAACATGCGTTTCGCGATCGTTCGCTTCAGGACCGCGCCATCGATGAGCGCGATGAACAGGAGTACGACGGGGATCATCACGGCTCCCGACGGTTTGAGGGCGATCGCGATCCCGATCAAGATGCCGGTTCCAACAAGTTGCCAGGGCGGCCAGCCGGTGCGGCCGATCCGGAGGAGCCATAGCGCTGCCAGCGAGGCCGGCAGGCCCATAAACATCTCCGCGTTGGCGGTGTACCCCTCGAGGTTAGGCAAGGAGGAGGCCACGGCGAACACGATTGCCGCAAGATTGGCGGCCAGCGGTGTGGCGCACATCCGCGTGAAGCCCCAAACCGCGATCAGGGTCAGCGCGACCGCGATCCATGCGGCGAACCGGAAGGCGGTCGCGCCTGTGCCGAAGAGGTCGAAAATGCCCGCGTACACGAAGAAGATGCCCTGGGGCCGGCTGATCCAGAGATCTCCGTAAAGCTCGCCCGTGCCCTCGACCCAGCCCCGGGTGGCGTAGGCGTATCCGCCTTCGTCGGCCAGCAGGGGGATTCGGAAGAACGGGATGCGCAACGCCAGGCTGAGGAGGGCGGCGACGCCGAGCCACAGCCAGTCGACGAGCGAGATGTGGTTCGGGAGGTGGACGCCTTCGGTTCGTTGGTCTAACCGGACGGAAGGTGACACGGGCGGCCAATCCGGCTCACGGGAGCCGATGTACACCTGCGGCGAGATTCACGGAGGTGGTGTCGAGAACGATGGGGAAAGTATAGGCGCCGATCAGCCGCGGGCGCCGCCGGTCGTTCCTTCGAGGATCAGAGGTCCCGAGGGCGCCGTGGTCCCCGCTTCCGGCTCCAGGGTGACGGTGATCGTGGTGAAAACGCCCACATCAGCCGGGATCAGCATGAATCCGGTACCGTTGGCGTCGATCGCGAACGTCGCTCCAGGCAGCGGGACGGCGTCGGCCGTCGGGTAGTACCAGACCTGGTACGATCGGCCGTCCGGCGGCGGTTCCAGATTCACCACGCTGATCACGCCCATCCCGTCGAGTGCGAAGAACGCGGTTCCGGCGGCGCTGGGCGGGGCGTCGGTAGCCGCCAGCAACTGGTAGGACGTGGCGTTGGCCAGCTCGCGGATGCCCGCAATATCCGCCTCCAGGCTTGCGGCCCGCTCGTCGGCGCGGTCACGGTCGGCGCGGAGCGTGACGCCCCACACGAGGGCGACGGCCAGCAGCGCGGCCAATCCGATCGAAATCAGTCGACCCGGCTCCGGGCCGGCCAGACGGCGAGGCGATAAAGGCCTGGGATTGTCGTTCAAGCCGTCTCCTGAAATCGTGGCGGTTGGGTCTGCGCGAATCGACCGCTCGCGGTTAGCGCCAACACCATAGCGGTTCCCGTTCCTCGACGCCAAGCTACCCTATTGCCCCGCTCGACTCGTCAAGACTGTCCGAACACACATTGCATGAATTGGTGTAGAATCCACGAAACGATGCCCGCCTGTCGATCCGGCTCGCGATGGTTGTGCGACAGTCCGGTGCCTGTCCGGCCTGGGATGGAGCCGGGACTGCCTGCCCGCACTTGGTGCTGGATGGTTGGCAACGTTTCATCTGAGGGTCAACATGCCCGCCATCAAGAGTGGGCACAATCGCGGTTCGCGTTCGGGCTGGAATGCGCAAGGAGACTCGAAGGATGGAATCGACGGCATGGCGCTGTGGTTCGGGGCCTGCGATGCGGTGGCGCTGGTTCGCGTTCGCGCTGGTTACGATGATGCTCCTCGGCCTGGCCACACCAGCGGTGACGTTGGCTCAGGACGACACTGACGCCGCACAGACGCCTGACGTCGTGATTCCCGGGACAGGCGACGCCGAGGAATCCGCAACGGATGCGACACCCGATGCGCCGGTGGAGGAGACGTCGACCGAACCAGCGGCAGAGCCCGCCGCCGATCCTGCGGCAACGCCGGGCGCTGAATCCCCGCCAACGTCCTCGACGACCTCGAACGGGGTTCGGGTCTCGGCCACCGACGCTGGTCACCCGGCCGTCGTGGCGCACGGCTTGGCGTTCCTTTCGGGCGAACAATCCGTGTGGCAGGTTCGGGAGATTTCCCCTGAATCAGGCACCGAGGCGGAAATCTCCAGCGCCGCGTTCGTCTACCAGGTCGAAGGAACGTCGATCATTCGCAACGATGTGACGGGCAAGCGCGCGCTGCTCGACCCCGGTGAAGCACTTTTCAAGGCCGGGGGCGATGCCTACACCACCTTCTCCGATTCGGACGATTCCCTGATTTGGGTGTTCGAAGTCGTCGGCCCGTCCGATGTCGCGTCCGATGCCGTGTACGAGAGCCCGCTCATCGATGACTATCGTGAGGGCGTGTTCGACATGCTCATGATCCGGTACGTGCTCGATCCGGGGGAAACGGCCACGTTGCCGGACCGCACCGGTCCAGCGCTGGTGGTTTCGGCGTCCGGCGACATCGATGTCAACAGCGGCGGGATCGGCCTGCTCGGCACCGGCGATGGCCAGCTCATCACCGAGGACGCCACCGTCGCCAACAACAGCGACAGTCCCGCTGTGTTCCTGATGTCGGCGTTCGGTTCCGAGGTCGGCGACGCGACGTCCAGCACTGGTACGGCGAGCACGGATGCCGCCGAAGAGCCGACCGCCGAGCCCGCCCCGGATCCGGCCACCGAGGCTGAGGAGGAACCGGCTGCGGATGAACCTGTTGTCGACGAACCCGAGGTGACTCAACCGGAAGTCACCGATCCGCCCGTCACCGACGATGGCGGGGCCGGAGCCAGCGGGACCGAAACCAGCATCAATATCACGGCCCAGGCAGAACTCTACGTGGTGGTCGTGGCCGATGGCATTACCGTTTTCGATGGCCCGATCCCGGTCGGCGGTCAATCGGGCGTAATCGTTGGGACCACGTTCGAGGTGTACACCACGTTCGGCACCGGAACCTTGTTCACTGACGCCTGCGGCAGCGAATTCATGATGGGATTCGAGGAAGGCGAGGCGAACTACGTTCTCGAATCCACGCCGGAATCCTGCGCCCCGTAGTGGCCCGGTTCCTCGTCTCGTCAAATCCTGAGCGTGCCGAACGCTTGACGACGCCGGAAGTGACCGGCACTATCGAATGAAGCGGCGTGATTGATCGGTCGCCAGGCCAATCCTGGCAGCACGGCTCGGGAGCACACGATGAAGTCGGTGAGTCAGGAA
>JBGTNF010000418.1:0-4930 GCA_041743205.1 Thermomicrobiales bacterium
GCGCCCGGCGCGGCGACACGGTGGCGATGACCGTCCACAACGAGTTGCCGGAATCGACCTCGATCCACTGGCACGGCATGCACCTGCCCGCCGTGATGGACGGAGGACCGCACCAGATGATCGCCGCCGGCAATGCCTGGACCCCGGAGTGGACGGTCGACCAACCGGCCGCGACGCTCTGGTATCACCCGCACCCGCACGGCCAGACTGCCGATCACGTCTACCGCGGCATCGCCGGGCTCTTCCTGATCGAGGACGAAACGAGCGACCGCCTGGAATGGCCGCGCGAGTACGGGGTCGACGATATCCCGCTCATCATCCAGGCCAGGAGCTTCACCGAAGATGGCGATCTGTCGCTGGACACCGGGTCGTTCCTCGACCAGATCGGCGGATCGGCGAACTTCGGGATGCTCGGCGACACGATCCAGGTCAACGGCACGGACGATCCGGCCTTCGAGATCAGCCGGCCGCTCACCCGCTTCCGGATCCTGAACGGGGCTAACGCCCGGTTCTTCAACCTCGGCTTCGATGACGACCGGCCGTTCCAGCTCGTCACAACCGACAACGGGTTCGTGCCGGGGCCGCCGGTGGAACTCACCCGGCTCCTGCTCGGGCCCGGCGAGCGGGCCGAGATCCTGGTCGCGTTCAGCGCGGACGACGAGGTCGTGCTTCGGAGCTACAAGCAGGATCTCGGCGAGGGCGGGCGGCAGATCGGCGCCAACGACACCTTCGATATCATCCAGTTCCGAGCGGCGGACGGGTTGCCGGGGCCGGGAGCATTTCCCATCGACCTTGGGTTCGCGGCCACGCCCCTCGATCTACCCGAAGGCGCCACCGAGCGCGAGTTCGAGCTCGACGGGCACAACCGCATCAATGGCGAGGAAATGGACATGAACCGGATCGACTTGGCGATCCCGGCCGGGGCGCTGGAGATTTGGAGCGTGCGCAGCAACGGCCAGCCGCACACCTTCCACATCCACGGCGCCAGGTTTCACGTGCTGGAAGTCGATGGGCAGGAACCACCCGCGCACCTGCGAGGGCCGAAAGACACCGTGTTCGTGGGGCCGGAGCACCCGGTGAGGTTGGCGGTGCAGTTCGACACGCACGTCGATCCTGATACCCCCTACATGTACCACTGCCACGTCCTCAAGCATGAGGACAACGGGATGATGGGGCAGTTCGTGGTGGTCGAGCCGGGAACGGAGGACAAGGCGCCCGCCCCGATTGAGGGCCACGTCCGCCACTGACGCGCGGTTGCTGCTCGCACGTCCGGCTGTCTCCAGCGTTGGCCCTAGCGCTCATCCCCAAGGACGACGAAGAGGGCGTAGATCAGGCCCGGCACGTAGCCGAGCACGGTCAGCAGGATCGAGAGCAGGAACGACCAGCCCAGGCCTCGCTTGAGGAAGACCCCGACCGGCGGGATGATGACGCTGGCGATGACGCGGATGACGGTCATATGTTCACGCTTTCCGTAATAGCGTAACGCTTACAGGTCGAGCCCGGCCCGTTCTTCCTCCAGCCGGCGTTCGTGATCGAGCCAGGCGTTGGCCCGTTTGACGGCGGCGGTGAGCGCCTCGTCCTGGGTGGCGCCGGCGGTTTCGATGGTGGAGACGGCCTGGCCGTGGAGATCGAGGGCGAAGACGAGCTGATGCGTCTCATCCCCGGCGACCGTCGGTTCCCATTTCACGGTCCAGCCGGATCGTTCCAGTTCTTCCAGCGTCAGGTCCTGATGATTCATGCAATCTCCCGGTTGTGTGCGGTTGCGAATGGATGGACTGTACGCGCGGATCCCACCTTGCGCAAGGAGCCCGAAGGGGTCGGTCAATCGCCGCGCTTCAGCCGCCAGTCGAACATGGCCAGCACGGCCTGCCACGAGGTGACGCTGGCCACCTGGTCGCTCCACGGATCGCCGCCAAACGTGGAGTCGCCGACCCGGTAGGTCGATGTCCTTGGCGCGTACGGGACGTTGATGCCATGGCCCGCGCCGGGAAAGTTCAGGAACTGGTTGGGCCACGGATGCTCCGTTCGCTGCAAACGATCCCACGCTACCCGTGAAAGGAAGGTCGATGGCCAGAGCCCGTCGGCGTCGCCGCTGACGAGCAGGATCGGACCGTTGGTGCGCTCGACCGGTATTTCGGCGGCCTCCAGCTCGGCCTGGGTTGGGACACGGGAGTAGGGAACGAAGGGGAGTGGTTCACCTTCCCAGGTCCAGGCAGATTGCAGGTCATCCACATCCGAAATCGCCGGATCCCACTCCGCCTCCGCGTAGCCGCTCCCGTTGTAGCTGGCGGCGGCGGTGAACTCTGGATAATAGGCGCCGAGGAGCAGCGCCAGCTCGCCGCCACGAGAGAAACCCACGACGCCCAACCGGCTGGAGTCCAGGTTGGGCCGGTCCCTCAGGAAGGTGATGGCGTTGGCGAAGTATTCCAGCGGAATGCCTTCAAGCGTCCTGGGGAGGGACCCGATGTTGAAGTAGCCAACGGCGAGGACGGCGTACCCGTGCGATGCCAGCAGGCCCGCGACGAGCTGGGTGGAAATGCCGCCTTCGGACCCGCCCAACACGATCACGGCAGGCGCCGGTGTCCGCGATCCGGCCGCGGGTTCGTAAAAGTCCGCCACCAGGTCGGGTCCATCGATCCGGAGCGGCGCGCCGCCTTCAGGCAGGATCGTCCGGCTGACCGATGCCGTCCCGATGATATCGTCCTCGACATGGGCGGTGATCGTCACCACCTCCGCGCCGTACACCGTTGAGGCGTAGAAGGCGGCGGTTCGCGGCGGAGCCGACCAGATGAGCGCCATAGGATCGGCGACGTCGAACGTCCCATCGATCGGCGCCTGGGTCGACAGCGAGACGAAGCCGTAGGTATCGGTCACGAAGGTGCCCTCGGCGGTCCACTCATGTCCGGCAGCGTCGACATACGACGACGAAATCGCGATCTCCTGGAACGGTTCGAGTCCTGCGACGGCGATCTCGAACACGTCGTCGAACTGGACCTCAGTTCGGGAGACATAAAGCTCGGAGCCCGTGGCGACCGATGTCGCCACGGGCGAGGCGGACGGCGCTTGGGCGAGGAGGCGTGGCGGCGCGATGAAGGGCCCGGCCCAGAGCGCCGAGGCGGAGAGCAATCGACGTCGGGTCAGGCGGGACGGTGGAGAGGACGCGGCCATCGGGAACTCCTGGTCGCTCAGTCGGTGGGAATGGTCGGTTTCTCCAGTATCGCACGGGCGGGATGCCGCGCCGGAGGGTTAGTTCCGGCCTGTTATTGGAACTGTCCGCCCGTATAGTGTGCCCAGACGTTCGATCCGCCCAGCACCGCCAGGGTACCCAACGCATGACCGATCCATCGAATCCAGCCATCTCGCCCGACCGCGACATCGACCTCCTGATCGTCATCGCCAGCACGCGGCCCGGTCGGGTCGGCCTGCCGGTGGCCGAGTGGATCACGGGCATCGCCGAGGCCCACGGCGGCTTCAGCGTGCGCGTCGCCGACCTGGCCACGATCAACCTGCCGTTCATGAACGAGCCGGTCCACCCGGCCAAGAAGCAGTACATGTTCGACCACACCAAGGCGTGGAGCGAGACGGTCGAGGCCGCCGGGGCTTTCATCTTCGTCATGCCGGAGTACAACCACTCGCTGACCGCGCCGCTCAAGAACGCGATCGACTACCTCTCGCAGGAGTGGGGCTACAAGCCGGTCGGGTTCGTGAGCTACGGCGGGGTTTCTGGCGGGTTGCGGGCGGTGCAGCAGGTGAAGCAAGCGGCCGCCGCGCTGAAGATGACGGCGGTTTCCGAGGCGGTCACGATTCCGTCGGTCGCCAGCTTCGTCCACGACGGACTGTTCGCGCCGGAGGAGAACTTGGCCGGCGCCGCCAACACGATGCTCGGGCAGCTCCGCCGCTGGGCGCTCGCCCTGGAGCCCATGCGCAGCGGCGCGATCTGACCGCGAGACGAAAATCGGGTAGACAGTGAGTAAGGGACGACGTGCGTAGGGGTCAACCTGGCCCCTACCCACGTCGTTCAGTGGCAAGATCGGCTTACGCAGTGTTGGCCCGGAATTCGTACAAAGGACCGGCCTTACGGGATCGACTGCCTCCCTAGCGGGGCCGGGTGGGCAAGTTTCTCGTGGTGGCCGGGTTCCTCCGGAACGGGCGGGTAGGGCGGCGGGGCGTCGAGCTCCCGCAACGGCCGCGACGGCACGGTGACGAACGTGACGAGCAGGAAGACGATGGCAAACAGCAGCAGCGTCGGCCGCACGCCGAGCCACTCCACCAGCGGTCCCGCCGCCAGGTAGCCGAGCGGACCCGCGGCGTACGCGGTCGACGTCATCAGGCCCACCACCCGGCCCCGGAGGCGTTCCGGGGTGCGGGTTTGCATCGCGTAGTTCACCAGCGGGTTGATCGGTCCGTACATCAGGCCGGTCAGCAGGGCGAAGGCGACCATCCAGCCGTACGGCGGCAGGAAGGCAATACCGAGCAACCCGGCGCCCGTGCCGATGAGGGCGATCGAAAACATCACGTGGCGCCGGAAACGCCCGCCGATTGCCCCGTAGCCGAGGGCGCCAGCGACGCCCCCGGCGCTCATCGCCATCACCAGCAGGCCGAGCCGGCCCGGCGATCCCAGTTGCTGGAAGTGGACTGGCAACACGACGCCTTCGACGGGGAGGTAGAGCGCCACCAGCACCATTGTCAGCAACCCGACCGTCCGCAACGTGCGGTCGCGCCAGACAAACAACAGCCCTTCGAGGGTTCCCTGCCAGATCGATTGGGGACGATCGCCGTGCGGTGCGGCGGCGGTTGCGAGACGGACGAAGACGAGGAGCGAGGCGGAGACCGCGAACCCGGCCGCCGTGACCCACAAGGTGTTGACCGCCCCGATCGTGGCGATAAGCACGCCCCCGATGCCTGGCCCGACCAGGAAGGCCACGCCCCA
>JBGTNF010000419.1:0-10213 GCA_041743205.1 Thermomicrobiales bacterium
GTCCCGGAGGTGGGATGGCGCGGCGGTATCGGGGCTGAAGCGGTGGCTGGGGTTCCCGATGACTTGGAATCAGGCGCCCTGGCCCTGGTTCATCGACAATCCGCCGTCCAGCGTGAACGTTTGGCCGGAGGCGTAATCCGAATCAGGCGACGCCAGGTACAGCGCAAGTTTGGCGATCTCCCAAGGTTCGGCGGCCCGTTTCCAGGGGATGCTCTGCACCTGTTCTTCCATGACCTTCGGATCGTCGAGCGCCGGCTGGTTCATCTGCGTGGCGACCATCCCCGGCGCGATGTTGTTGACGTTGATCCTGTCGTTGGCCAGTTCCAGCGCAAGACAGCGCGTGAGATTCCGCAGCGCCCCCTTCGAAGCGCAATACCCCGCCGCGCCGGCTCGGGGGATGTCCTCGTGCACGGACGTGACGTTGATGATCTTGCCCTGACCTCCGGCACGCCGCCGCGCCCGGATGAACTGCTGGCAGGCGTAGAACGGTCCGTGGACGTTCGTACGGAACCGGTCTTCCCATTCGTCGATCGCCATCTCGGCGACCTCCTCACCCACCGCGTCGATCCCGGCATCGTTGACCAGGATGAACGGCATGCCCAGGTGTGTTTCCACCTTGCCAAAGAAGGCCGACATTGCCGCCGGGTCCCGGACATCCAACTGGGAGACGAACGCCTTTCGGCCAGTGGATTCCACCGCTTCGGCGGTTTTCCGCGCACCGGATTCGTCATCGAACCAGGTGATCGCCAAGTCGGCCCCGTGACGTGCGAATTCCTCGGCAATCGCCTGGCCGATCCCCGAATTGGACCCGGTGACGATCGCGATCTCGCCCTGGAGTTTGCCGCTTTCCATGCCTGCTCCCAACGTTGCGACGCAGCGCGCCAAAACCAATCCCTGCCAATATACAAAGAGCATCCTCGCGATCGCGGAACCCCAACGGACATCTACCCCGTTGGAGTCATGGAGAAAACCACCGGTGTGGCGTTACGCTTGCAGCGTTTCTCGAAATTCCGTTGGATCGCCTCCTGGAAAGATCACTTTTCGCCGTTTGGCAGCGCATTCGTATGCATTGCGTGCATAGTCGCGGATTCGGCTTGAAGCGCTAATCCTCAACGTTCAGTATGGGTTCATGGTGATGTTCGAACGGGCTGGATACCACCGTCATTGGGTCCCGGTTCACGCAAGTGGCCATGCAATCCTGATCCCTACCTGGTGATGGAAATCCCGCCGGCGAATCGAGCGTTTCCGTGTCGACGCGGAACAATTCCTTTCGACGGCGAGAAGGGAAACCCTTGGCGGCGATTTCACCCGAACGCATCCCTGGCTGCGCGATTCAGCAGCGGTAATCATATGGGATGGATCAACGTTGATCCGGTGTGACTGTGACGCTTCTCCAGCGACATGGCCCCATATCCCGCGGGACCGGATCGCGACGTCACCAGGTTCTCCGACCCACCCCGGAACGAGAGCCGTCCTCAACCCAGAACAGCGGGACCGGAACTATGGAGTCCCGGTCCCGCTGCTTCTTCTTGTGGGGAGTAGTGATCCTGAATTGTTTCGAATCGCGCTGGCAAGTCAACTAAGAAATCGGCGAACAGCGTGCTCCCATCACTTGACCAGGCGGACATCTGGATGCTGGACTCTGGGTTGGGAGCGTTGCCGCGCGGCAGTTCCTGAGTCCTAACAGTTTCATGAGAGGCTCCAAAGATGAACCGACGCTCGAAACTGCTTCCCTTGATTGCGACGATCGTCCTGGTTCTTTTCGGCGGGTTGGGAGCCCAAACCTTCGCCCAGAAAGCATCACCCCAGGCCACGCCGCGCGCCGCGCTGCCCCTGGAAATCCCCTTGGCGGATGTCGAAGGCGGGGAGGTGGGAACCGCCGCATTCGAGGAGAATGATGCTGGGGCAGTGACACTCTCCGTGGATGTCCAGGGATTGGAACCAGGCGAGGTCGGCATTCACGTCCATGAGTCGGGCGTTTGCGATCCGGCCGGCCTCGAACCGTTTTCCACCGCTGGCGGGCATTACAACCCAACAGCGGGAACGCACGGCGCTCCCGACGATCCCGATTCGCACGCCGGGGATCTCGGGAACCTGACGATCGCCGACGATGGCACAGGCGCGTTGGACCTAACGACTGACCGCTTCACCCTTGGCGAAGGGCCGACCTCGCTCTTCGATGACGACGGCAGCAGCCTCGTGATCCACGCCATGACGGACGATCTGATGACCGATCCGGCCGGCATGAGCGGACCGCGTCTCGTTTGCGGCGTTGTCGCCGAGCCGCTGCCAGCCACCGGCGAGGCGGATACCGCCGCAATGGAAGGCGCGCTGGTCAATCCCGAGCAAGTCCCGGTTAGCGACGATCTGCTGACGCAACTTCAAGTTCCCGAGGGTTTCGAGATTTCCGTATACGCCGAGGGGTTGACGAATCCCCGGATGCTGACCGTTGTCGCCGATGGCGTTGCGCTCGTCTCGCAGCCATCGGCCAACCAGGTGTCCGCCCTGCGTGACACCGATGCCGACGGAGTGGTCGATGATTCAGAAGTCGTCGCCTCGAACCTGCCGATGGTTCACGGTCTAGCGATCGACGGCGAGCAGCTCTATCTCGCTGGTGAGAAGACGATCTGGGTTGCCGACCTCGCAATGGACGGGACGCTCGGCGAGCCAACCGTTGTCGTTGACGACCTGCCCGACGGCGACCAGCACGGGCGGCACGTGATCGCGTTCGGTCCGGATGGCCTCCTGTACGTGTCGGTCGGCAGCTCCTGCAACGTCTGCAGCGAAACGAACGAGGAAAACGCCACCATCCTCCGCATGAACGCGGATGGCAGCGAACGGACGATATTCGCTTCCGGCCTTCGCAACACGCTGGGTTGGGGCTGGCATCCGGAAACCGGCGAACTCTGGGGCATGGATCAGGGTTCCGACTTGCGCGGCGACGACCAGCCGCCCGAAGAGCTGAACAACATCGTCGAAGGCGGCAATTACGGCTGGCCGTACTGCTTCGGAGATCGGGAGATCGACACCTACTTCTCGCAGGGGCCCAACGGCGCCACGACCGACCAGTACTGTGGCAACACGTTGGCGCCGGCCATCAACTACCAGGCGCACAGTTCTCCCATCGGGATGGTGTACTACGCCGGTGACCAGTTCCCGGCCGATTACCAGGGCGACGCCTTCGTCGCCATGCGTGGCTCCTGGAATCGTGATCCGGTGACCGGCTACAAGATCGTTCACATCCAGTTCGAGAACGGCCAACCCGTCGCGATCGAGGACTTCATCACCGGCTGGTTGCTGGACGACGGAGCCCAACAATTCGGGCGCGTCGCCGGACTGGCGATCCTGCCAGACGGCTCAATGCTGATCTCGGAAGATTCGAACGGCGTCATCTACCGGGTCACCTACACCGGCGAGTAAACCGGCTACCCGATTTGGACCTTCGGGCGGCGGCAATCCTGACCGCCGCCGCACCGGAACGAGGAACTCAACCATGTCGCACAATCCGGCTGAAACGATGATCGACGAACCCGTGGTCGACCCCAACGCGCCGCCGTTGAACGTCCCCACCGAGCCTGGAATTGGCATCCCAACCGACGAACCGGTTCCGTTGCCAGGCGACGAGCCCGTGCCCGTCCCCAGCGATGTGCCGTTCGACGCGCCAACGCGAGATCCGGAACAGCTTCCTCTCGGCGACCCGGGCGACGAACCCCTGCGGTAACAGCCGTTGCCCTTCCATCGATTGATCGTCTCCAAACGGCTCGGCATTTGCCGGGCCGTTTGGCATTTCTCGAGATTCGAGTCTGGGGAGCAGCCTGTGCATCGATTCCGGCGCGGGAATTGACGGATCGGCGATTTGCGGTCATAAGGGTCGGACACGTGTCCGGACGGGCGCATCAATCTCGTTTGACGCACCAGGGGGCGATATGGGAAATCGACTGGCGGGCAAGGTAAGCGTGATCACTGGCGGCAGCGGCGGAATCGGGGCGGCGACGGCGCGACTCTTTCTCGACGAAGGGGCATCCGTCGCGATCGTCGACCTCGATCAGGACGCGGTCGATACGACGGCGGTCGCGCTCGATCCAACCGGCGCCCGGATCACGGCCATCGCCGCGAACCTGGTGGACGAGACCGCGGCTGCCCAGGCGGTAGCCGAAACGGTGGAACGCTTCGGCCAACTCGATGTCCTGGTGAACGTCGCCGCGGTGCGTGTCTACGGGCCAGTGACCGAGGCGACCGGGGAATCGTGGGACCATATCCTCGGCGTCAATCTGCGGGCCGTCGCCAACTGCTGCAAGTACGCGATCCCCCGGCTGGCCGCGGCGGGCGGCGGGAGCATCGTGACGGTTTCATCCGCGAACGCCACGGTCGGACGCGGCGGCATGGCGCAGTACGACGCATCGAAGGCGGCGCTGCTGGCGTTGACGCGCTCGATGGCCTGCGATCACGCGGCCGAAGGCATCCGGGTCAACACCGTGTCGCCGGGGCCGACCCTGACCCAGTTCCACGTCCGGAATCGTGCCGCGCGAACGGGCGAGTCGTTGGCCGATGCGGAAGCCGCGATGCGTACAGCCGGGGCCCCAAGCACGCTCTTGGGCCGTCAGGCCGAGCCAATCGAGATCGCGTATGCGATCCTGTTCCTCGCTGGCCCGGAATCGTCTTACGTCACCGGGGCCAATTTCTCGATCGATGGCGGATTTTCCGGCCTCCGCGCCTGACCAACGCGACGGTTAGCGACGCGCATCCTGCCACGACCGCTTGATCCCTCCGGGGGAAGGAACGTCACTTCAATGGAAAACGCTGTCATCCGACTCGGCCTGATCGGCACCGGTCTGGCGACCCAGCGGTTGCACTGGCCCGTCATCGAACGCCTGACCGGCGACTTCCGGGTCACGGCTTTCGCCAACCACACGCGACCCAAGGCAGAGCATTTCGCCACGTACGCCGGTCTTTCGATGGACGACTACACTGCCGATTACCACGATCTCCTTCAGCGATCCGATGTCGACGCGGTGCTGATTTCGCTGCCAATCCCGATGAACTACCCGGTGACCAAAGCCGCGCTGGAAGCCGGCAAGCACGTCATCTGCGAAAAGCCGGCCGGCGTCGACGATGTCGAGGCGCGGAGGTTCATGGAGTTGGTCGGGCAGTACCCTGACCGCACGGTGCTTATCACCGAGAACTGCTTCTACCAGGACGCCGCCCGCCTCGCCCGGTCGCTCCTGGACGGCGGCGCCATCGGGCGGGTTCACCTCGCGTCGTGGCGCACGGTCAGCCAGCTGGTGCCGAAGCCGGGCGAGTTCTCCAGCACACCCTGGCGGCACGATCCTGGCTACGTCGGCGGACCCCACCTCGACGCCGGCGTTCACCACACCGCCATCATCCGGTTGTTGTGCGGCGATGTCAGTCACGTTTCCGGCGTAACCCAGGACGCGAACGACACCCACGGCGGTCCCTCCGATCTTTCGCTGAACCTGCGTTTCGTAAGCGGCGTGGTGGGAAACTACACGGCATCGTATCCCGAACTGGCGGTCCCGAGGGAACCGAACGACTTCCGAATCTATGGAACGGAGGGCGTCCTCTCGTTCCGGTACCGCGATTTCAGCGTCTATCGACCGAACGAGCCGACGTTGACCTATCGCACCGGTCAATTCGGCGGCGGACATTACAACGCGTTCGTCAACTTCGCCGAAGCGGTCAAGAATGGCGAGCCGGTGATCGGCACGGTTGAGCAGACCTGGCGCAACATGCAAATCGTGCTCGATGGCCTGCAATCCGCGGCCAGCGGCGATGTGCGAACGATCGACCCGTACCCCTCTGAACTGACCGCCGTTGGCTTGCCGCTCTGGTCACCCCGGCGCGCCGACCCGCTCTTCGACGATCCGTCCTATGTGACGATCGAGCGAACCGACGCCTGATGCGGACTTCGGGTCATCCGCGATCAATTCGTAGTGGCCAACCGGAACGCACAAAGTCGCGTTTCAACGCCGCGAAGCGTCCTCCAGAAGGGCGCTGGTGCGTTCGCGAAAAGCGCCGTCGAGCAACTGACGCAGTAATTCTCCAGGGTCATCCATCCACCGCTGGCCGGGTTGCCAGTGATGCAGTTGGACCAGGTGCCACTGTGCTTCCTGTACTTCGAGCCGCAGAGTCAGGTCCGGGCGTCCGAACAGGGCTGGATAGACCTCGGCCATCGGCCCCAGGATCCGCGAGCGCCGGTTGGCGTCTTCGTGGACCTGGAATGTCATCGACCTGAGCAGCATATCCAGTTCGATGTCCGGCGGCCCGAGTCGACTGCCTTCGAAATCGATCAGGCCAGTGACGTGTCCGCCATCGAGGATCACGTTCCGGAAATGCAGATCGGTGTGCGTGAAGACTGACGGCTCTGGCTCGAACGCGGCCAGTCGCTCCGCGATGAACCTGGCCACGTTGTTCAGGAGCGATCGCAAGTCGGGCCGGCTTGTGACCGCGCTCTCGACCATGGCCCGGAAGTGAGCCGGCGGCGCGTGGTAGGCATCTCCCCAGGCGCCGATTTCCAGGGCGTTCGCGACCCATGGGTTCGCCATCCAGGTCGCAACCGGCAGCGCGTGGAGCGCCCGAATCGTCTCGCCAAGCTCGAGAGCGACCATCCGCCGATCTGCCTCGGACATACCTGACCAGGCAGTGTCGAGGTTGACGCCGGGCAACCGCTCCAGGATCAGGTACTCACCGCCAGCTTGGCGCAGGCCGTGGGCAATGGGTTGGGGATGCGGAACGTTCCCGGGGAGGCGGGTGAGGACATTCGCCTCATGCGCGAACGCTCCAGAAAATCGGCCGCTGTTGAGGCGAACGACGGGCCGTTCGGTCAGCAGCACAACATTCGCAAAGCCGTCGGAAACGGTCAAACCGTCCATCGCCAAACCATGCTGGCTGAGGACCCTTTCGACTTCCCGTCGAATGTCAATGTCGATCGTCATCCCGATTCGGTCACGTCCTCTCCCTGTCCAGGATTCGATCCCGGGCGCCTACGCGACGGGCGTGGCGACGTCAGGAACATCCTCGCCTGCGTTGAGTGACGCCAAGGGCCGCAAGGGCAGGATGATGAAACTCCATTCGGCGGGCGGGTTCTCGGTCACGACCGAGAAAATCACAAGTGCGTCTGGCCAATCAGCGGCGTCGACTGATCCGGTCACCAGCACGACGGTGACCCCCTCGGCCGGGAACTCCAGCGGCGGCGGGGCTCCCAGGAAGGTGGACACAAGGTCGCCGTCGATCTCGACGGCGCCAGTCCCTTCGGCGAAGGTGAAGAAACCCAGCGTCAGGGAGACGGTCGCTTCGTCCCCGGCAACGGTCGTCAACTCCTCCTCGTTGTCGACGACGAGCAACGCGTCACCGGTGGCCAGGTCGACTGATTCGCCTGGCGTCACTTCCGAGATTGCGCCATCCCCGCTGATCACGGACAAGGCAGAGGTCGAGGTGGCCGCGTACCCGCCGCTCACGATGTAGTCGAGGGCGAGGCTCTCGGGCGCGCTGCCGACCGGGTAGCTGACCGACGTGCCGGCGGCAAGTTCCTGGAGGACGGCGCCAACCACCAGCTCGCCTGCGGGAACCTGCCCGGCGGCGAGATCGATGCGGTAGAGCTCCTTTGCGCCGCCCGGATCGCTGACCGGCGATGCCGTTTGGGCGGCGCCGGAGCGAACAGTAGCCATGCCGCCAAGGGACGCAAGGGAGGCAAGGGTAAAGCCGCGTCGGTTCATTCGGTGGTCCTTCCAGAGGCGAGCGTCGGACGAATTGTCGAATCGGTGGTTGGGTGTTGCGGCTCTTGCGTCGATCACGTCTCTCGCGTCGATCACGTCGTTATCCTTGGGTTTATGGCCAACCTTCACCGATCGCTCCCGAACGTACCGCATCGAGCCTCGTTTGGTCCAGATCCGGATCAAACGCCTCCCCTTTGATTGACGTAATAATCAAGAATTGTGACCGTTGGCGTAGGTGATCTACCAACGTCTCGATCTCATCCGGCGGCAGCGCATCGAACGCTCGATCGATCACGATCAAGGTTGGTTGCTTGAGCAGCGCGCGGACCGCAAGGATCCGGAAACGATCGGCGGCATCCAGCCAGAGACCGCCTTCGAAGACCGGAGTCGCCCAGCCCAACGGCAGGCGGCCGACGATGGCATCCACCTCGAATTCGGCCAACAGGTTCGACGCACATTGCGGATTCCGGGCGGAGTGCACGTATGCAACCTGAGCCAGGTCACCCGATGGCAGCCTGAGGTCCTGCGGGATCATGGCTACGGAGCGCCGGAGAAAGCGCTGGTCGAGTTCGGTCAGGTTGGCGCCGTCGATCAGGATTTCGCCTCCGTGAAGGGGGTCCAGCCCAAGCGTCGCGCGGCAGAAGGCTTCGAGGAGGTTGAGATTCTGGGCGATGACGTGTACGCCCTCGCCGCGGCGGATCGTCAGATCGAGGGGTGGACGACCGGCCGCAGCGTCGAACAGGGCTCCCTCGTAACGGAGTTCATGGTCCAGAATCGCTCTCCGGCCGCCTGAGGCGATGGGTGGTTGATCCCGCAGGAAGCGCCAGGCATCGCCGAGGGGCGCGGCGGCGGCGGCGACCCGAGCGCCGTCGACCAGCAGTTTGGCGCAGGAAACCCCAATCGCGAACATGGCCGCCGCAAGCGCCAATCGGTCGCCGGGGGCAACACCGGAGCTCCGCCACAAGGCGGCGATCACCAGCAGCGTTGGCGCCGCCGCCGCCAGGGCAATGACGGGAAGCGCGCGAACGCGAGATTGCCGGTTGAACCGCATCGTCTCGATCGCGGCTCGCCGGACGGTTGCGGCTGGATCACCGGTAGAAGTATTTCCAGGGGCCTGAAGCCGTTGGGCCAGCAAGTTCAACAGCCCGGCTCTGCCCACGTTTGCCCGCTCTTGCGATTTCACCGCGTGGTGGGTTATCGACGGAACGCTCAGGACGAGCGCGATACCTGCGACGAGCGGCCCAGCCACGACGAGCGGCATCGCCCAGGGGTCGATCGAGAGCATGACAACGATTGCCGTCAACGTGCTGGCGACTACGGCCACGCAAGCGGGGGTCAGCGTTCGCACTGCCGATTCGATCGTGACGTGGACGTTCCCTGGACCTTCGGCTTCCTCTCCGGACTTGATGTCGCCTGAAGCGGACGCGCCGGCGCCGCCTAATCTTGCCCACAGGAGCGCGGTTCTGGCGAACCAGCCTACGCCCTCGGCCCAGGCAGCGGCCCGGGACTCGGCGATGGCGTGGCCCACGCCTATGGCCGCCGCGCTTACGGAGATGAGTGACAAGTAGATCGCCAGGTTTGGCCAGGCCGGTTCTCCTGGGATTTTCGCCAATGCGACGTAGCCGGCCAGCAAACCCACACATTGCAGGGCAAGGCCCGGTCGAACGGCCCGGAACCACCCGATCACGACCCACCGGGGCCAGGCGCGGAGGCGGCGGCCGTCGATGATGGGCGTGACCAGCCAAGCTGCCCGCGACATCGTGGCCCAGCCGGCGCGATCAGTGACCAGTTCCGGCATCCCCTCAGCATTCACGATCACGATTGGCACGCTCCGTGGAATGCCGTCCAGCGTCGTGACCGGAATGAGCAGCAGCCCAAGATCTTCGGCAATGGTCGAGGGGTCGACGAACGGTCCTCGGTCCACATCGGTTCGGGAGGCCTCGAACGCTGGAAACCCGCCCCCAAGGTCAGCAAGCCGGTCGATCCACGCGTCGATCGTCGCTGGCGTCATCACGTTGGAACGCTGTTCCGTGCTGGATGCCTGGCCTGGTACTGGCGCTCGTCTCGGCTGTCATGCAGCTGCCGGAGCAAGCCTGGTCCGGTGTCCCAGGCGCGGCGCAACGTGCCGGGCGAGCCGATTGCCCTGGCTCCCGTCGCCACCGCGAACAGGGTCAGGGTCAACTCGCCAACGATCGCGCTTCCGGTGTAGACGAGACCGCCGGCGACGCCCAGCGGCAGAGCCAGGCCGATTCCCAGGGCCGCCCGCACCCGGATGTCGCTAGCCGGTGTTGGATTTTCCACAGCGCCGGCGGCATTTCCGCCGGTGACCAAACCGGCGAGCACCTGGAGTTCTTCGCCGTTTGCCTGCGTCACCCACGTCCTGCTTACCGCTTCCCCCTCGCGCGCAGTCTGCTGTCCGAACGTCAGGGTGCGGCGTTCCGCGGCGTTTCGGTCGGCGTCGGTTCGACGGGCCCGGATCA
>JBGTNF010000420.1:0-3038 GCA_041743205.1 Thermomicrobiales bacterium
GCGCGGAGTGGATCTGCCCGAAGCAGTGGCAATCGGGCGTGCGTCCCCGGGCCAGGTTGTAGCCGATCGCGCCGATGAAGGCGGCGAGGAGCATGAAGGCTCCCAGCGCACCCCACCGCGCCGAGCCGGTGGGAATGAGCGCGAGGCCGATCAGGAGTTCGGCGATCGGGAGCGCCAGGCCGGCGGCGGGCGCCAACCGTTCCGGAACCCCGAACCCGGCCACCGCCTTGCGGGAGCCAGGCAAGTCGGCGAGCTTGGCCCCGCCTGCCACGAGGAAAACGGCGGCCAGGGCGAGACGGGCGAGCAGGAGTACGACGTCCATGGTGGGAAGCTCCGGGTCAGTCGGTGAAGACACTGGAGCCGGTCGGCGACCGGCGCCGCCCGCGAGCCTGGCGGTACGCTGCCAGAACCCTCCATCCGTGTCTTCGAGCCTTCGTGTATCGACGAACGATTGAACAGGGACCCGTCGTTGTGATTGGCTGCGACATGGACTTAACGATCTGCCCAGGCGCCATTTTACGCAACGCTGGCGGGTCCCGCAATGCGGAGGGAAGCGGCCCTGGCGGCCCTGGCGGCGATGCCGGCATCGCCGGCTTACGGAGCCCAACAGCTCCCAATGAGGGCCGGCAGGCCAGTGATCCCGCGCATCGTGCCCACTCCGTCGCGGCGCCGCCTCGCCTCGATGTCGTCGAATTCCAACGACTGGGTTACGACGTACATGGATCTGGCGCGACATCGAACTGGTCGGGGACGGCGACGCAGGCGCCATTGCATGCCGCGTAGCGAGTGTTGCACTCGTTTGCCGCCGCCTCGACCCCAATGCAGGGTTGGCAGCCATCGTTCGCCGTCCAGCACAAGGTCATTTCGCCAAGACTGCCAACGACGAGGCAATCGGCTCCGCCGGTGCAATCGACCATGACCGGCAAGGGGCCGCAATCGTCGATGAACAGGCTGCTGCGGCCGAAGGTTTCTGGCAACGTCGCGTCCTGCTGCCGGGCCGCGACATGGGCGAGACCCTTACCCGTGTAATCGTCGAGGATCGTCGCCCCGTAGGTGACCGTGGCCGTTGCTTCATCGTAGATCGGGTTCTGGAGTTCCAGCACCACCACGTCCTCGGTCCCGGCGTCGGTCCGGGTGACGAGGGCGGCGTTGGGCGGATTGCCTGGCGCAAAGCCGAGGCCATCGAGGAACGCCTGGGTGGGGGTTTCACCGAAGATCCGGTCGGGGCGATCCGAGAAGTAGACCGTGCCGCCGGGGTGACCTTCGAGGGTGAGCAGGTAGTCCGCGCCGCCGCCCGGGACCGGCGTGCCGTCGGCAGCCGGCGTCCCGGCGCCGGGGTTGGCGGTGAAGGAGCCGGACTGCGCGGTTTGGACGAAGAGGAAGAAGGTCTTGTCGGTGGCGGTTGGTTCCGGCGTGGCGTCCTGGGCGAGGGTCCGGGATCCCGCGATGCCGGCGGTGAGACCCAGCCCGCTGGCGTGGACGGCGGCGCGGCGGGAGAGGCGGGTCGACAAGGTTCGGGAAAGCGCGTCGAAACGATTCATGGTCACGGACGGCGGTCCTTGGATAACGAACGATGGAAACGGGACCCGGTCGGCATGGTGGAAACGAACATTGGTGCAGATGTGACCCGGACATCATTCTACGCAACGCTGGCGGTTATCCGCAATGCCTGGCTGACGGCAGGCATTGCTTATGTGTCAGTTGATCACGTCCGGTTCTACCAACGTAGATCGCCCATCATCGGTGACCTGGGAGCGACGCCAAGGGCCGATGCTACCGAGTCAGTCCGGTTGTCGGGCGCCATGGACCGTCTCGGCGTCGCTGGAGACACCGATCCTGCGGCTGGACGCCGCTATAGGTGCATTCTCCGCGAGAAGACGTCGCTCACGCATAAGCCTTGGACGGCAGGTTCGGAGTAGCGGCGCGGCGCCCAATGCACGGTCATCGGCGGGCTGGTTCGCGGTGCGGCCCACCTCCGTTGATGACTCCTTGGGATGCGTGCCTTCCCCGAGCCTCGGCTATGCTCGACGCATGAGTGACGATGCCTCTCCACCCGCCAACCAGAACCAGCCGCCCACGGTGGACGTTGCGCCGCTCCTGGCGCATATTGCCGCGCTCGAGGACCAGGTGAAGCAGCTTACCGAAGCTTCCACACGGTGGGAAATTCGCGCGGTCCAGGCCGAAGCGCAGCTTTCGGACCTCGTCGATGCCGAACCCGATCTCGCCAAGGACCAGCCCGTGACGCTGGCGACGCGTCAGGCGACGTTCGCCGAGATTCCCGAAAACCCGAACGGCCTGGAAACCTGACACAGGCCGTCGCCTCAACCGCCACCTGGCGAGGAACGGCGCAGAGTCCCAATACGATCGAACAGGCGCCGCACGATTGCGCCAATGTGGGCTCGTTCGGGTCGTGTGCCTGGGACGTCACCTGCATGGATACCAGTTGCACCCGGCGACGAACTCAGGCGGTTCGCACCGCCTCGACGACCTCGCGAATCGCCTCGATCACCAGCTCCGGCTGTTGCAACTGGATGTAGTGCTCGCTTTCCCCGGCGATGACGTGCCGGGCGTCCGGCAGTAGCGCCGCCAGGCCCGCCTGCGACTCGGTCCAGGCCGCTTCCAGGCCATCGCTCGTCAACCCGCCGGGGAGGTCCGGACCCATCGCCATCGCTTGCCCTCGGGAGAGCACGACCAGGGGCAGGTCCGGCAACGGCGTGGCCGTGGTTGCCTCGCGAACCTGTTCCACGCTCGCGTCGAGATCGGTGAACTCCAGGTCGGCGTACTCCTCCAGCTCCGCCGACACGGGCTGGAAGATATCCTCGTAGGCGGCCCAGCCTTCCGCCGTCATCTCGTCCTTCAGCCCTTCCGAGAAGGCGTCGACCAGCACCATCCCCACCACCTCGTCCGGATACGTGGCGGCGTAGAGCCGGACAAGCATGCCGCCGCACGAATGGCCGACCAGCACGCAGGGCCCGGGGATGTTCGCGGCCTGGAGCAGCGCGTGCAGGTCGGCCACCGAATCCGCCGCCGTGCGCGGC
>JBGTNF010000421.1:0-4137 GCA_041743205.1 Thermomicrobiales bacterium
GCTCGTCGCATCCCTGCTGGCCCACGCCGCAGCGACCGGCCTGGCCGCCTTCAGCGTCGCCACGCCACAGCGGCTCTCCGGCGCCGCCGAGGCGATCGTCCACCCCGCCCTGCTCACGACGCTGGTCTACCGCTACGGGATTCCCGGTTCGGCGACCACGAATGTCGACGAGGTGCAGGCCAACGGGCAGTGCTTCCTGGTCCAGGTCGACGAACTGCGCCGCATCGACGGGTTCCGGAGCGGGCAGGGCGCAATCTCGGAGGACGTCACCGTGGCCCGCTCGCTGGCCGCCGCCGGCATCGCCGTCGGTTTCCACGAGCCAGCCGGCGGCATTGAACTGGTCGACGTGGAAATGTACGATGGGTGGCCGGACGCCTGGCGCAACTGGACGCGTTCGCTCCCGATGCGGGACCACGCGTCCGGCGGCCGCTGGTGGCTGAAGATGGCCGAGATGACCCTCACCCTGGGTCTTCCTCTCATCGTCCTCCTTGTTCAGGCCGGACGTTGGCAGACTGGCCCTCGCGACCGCCAGGCGCTGATCCGGCTCAATCTCGGACTGGTCGTCATGCGGTATGGTGTGGCGGCTGGCATGCGCCGGGCCTATCGCGAGACGCCGCTGACCTATTGGCTTTCGCCGCTCATCGATCCCGCCGCCTGCGTCAAGATCTGGATTGCCGCCCTGCGGCGTACGCATCAGTGGCGAGGCCGATCGATTGTCCGCGCGTCGTCGCACCCCGTCCCACCCCGTGGAGAGGCACTTTCGTCATGAGCAATTCCGTCCCCCTCAACCGATCGATCGGCGCCGACCGCACCTCGCCCCGGTCGACCACAGCTCGGCCCCTGATGAAGTGGGCGACCTGGCTGCTGATTGGTCACGTGGTGGCCCTGGCGTTCGGGTTGATGGGGTTGCTGATCGCGATCCCCAACCCCGATCTGTGGGTCGATTCCACCTACGGACCGCGGGCGTACGAGTTCGGCATGAAGTACGGCGGCGCCACCCACATCATCTTCGGCGCCGCGGCGATGTTCGTCTACGGCGTGGCGGTGATCGGCCTGCGCAAGACGGGCATCTTCTTCGTCGCCGCCACGGTCATCTCCTTTTTCTCGGAGCTGATTGGGACCAGCACCGGCGAGCCGTTCGGCAACTACGCCTACACCAACTTCCTCGGCTACAAGCTCTTCGACCACGTGCCGTTCTCGATTCCGCTCTCCTGGTTCTACGTCGGGTTCGCGACGTTCCTGATCGGCTACGTGCTGGCCGGGATGCTGTCGCTGACGCCAAAATCGCTCTTCGCGGTGATCTTCGGGGCCTGGCTGCTGACGGTCTGGGACCTGGTGCTGGACCCGGCGATGGCGCACGAATCGCTGGGCGTCAAGTTCTGGACGTGGAGCGAAACCGGCCCCTACTTCGGGATGCCGGGCCAGAACTTCCTGGGCTGGGCGCTGACAGCAGTGCTCTTCATGGGCGTGGCGCGCCTGCTCTGGATGTCGACGCCGCCGACGGACGGGCGCTCCCTGCGCATCTGGTTCCCGGTGGCCGTCTTCATCCTCAACATCGTCTTCGCCTCGGCCCTCAGCGCCTCGGTCGATCTCTGGCTGCCGATCGTGTTCGCGGTCGTGCTCGGGGCGTTGCCGGCTCTGGCTGTCCTTCGCCCGTCGCCAGCCGCCGCGAACGGAGCCCAGCGGCCGGCCGACGCGTGACCCTGAAGGCAGACGTCGTCTCCTGGCAATTCCTGCGCCGGGCCGGCCGCTGGTCGCTCGGGCGCAACGCGACGGTCGCGATCGAGGGCCGGGAGCACGTGCCCCCCTCGGGCCCGGTGCTGATCGCGGCCCGGCACTACCATCACCTGTACGACGGCTGCGTGGCGGTCGACGCCCTCGACCGCCCGGTTCACGTGGTGGTCAGCCTGGACTGGATCCGCAACCCGTTGCTGCGTGTGGCAATGACCCGGCTCTGTGGCATCGCGCGCTGGCCAATGGTGATCCGGCCAGAATGGCCCGATGCGCCGCGTATCTCGGCGAAACGCCTCCGGGAACGGCGAGCCGTGCTCCGGCAAAGCGCGCGGGACACGGTTGAGCTGTTGCGGGAGGGCCGGGTGGTTGTGGTTTTCCCCGAGGGCTATCCCAATGTCGACCCGTCGTCCACGCCGAAAACGGGTGACGGGTTCCTGCCGTTTCACGAGGGCTTCGTCCGCTACGCGCGGCTGGCGGAACGCGCCGGGGCCGGCGAGGTCCCGATCGTGCCGCTGGGGTTCCACTACGAACGGCCCGGGCCGGATGGCCGGTGGCGGATCGTTGCCCGCTACGGACGACCGATACAGCTGTCGGAGGGATCGGATGCGGAGGTACGAAACCTGATCGAGACGGAGGTCCAGCGGCTAAGCGCGAACCCGGTTGGGAAATGACAACCGTGCTTTTCGCCCGCTGGTAGTGATCGAGTTCATCTCGACCCGGAGCAGGGCAACGGCACGTCATTTCGCGCGTCGTCACGTTGTCATTTCGAGGAACGAGAAATCTTCCGCAGCGACCTGGCGGGCGATCCACGAATCGCTGGCAACGCCACAGTCGGGATCTTCTACGGAATCCGGGGGAAAGGGCGTGGTTTGCAGCCGGGCAAGATCCGGGCGGGCACTCGAATCGACAAAATCCGGTTACGCAACAACCCATCGCGGTCGATTCTGGCCCGCCCCTACGATTTCCGGGATGACCCCGGTCAGGGCAGGTTGAGGCGCACGAACGACGTCAGCACCACCGGGAGTTCACGCACCTTGCGGCGGGTCGAAATCGACGCGCGCTGACTGAAGACATCGTAGCGCTGCGCTTCGATCTGATTCAGGATGCGCGAATACATGCGACTGGAGGCGAGCGCCGCAATCTGGCCGGTGGGAGCCAGCGCCGGGATGCCGGCGTTGGCGCGCCGGTAGTAATCCCGCGCGCGGTCGATCTCGAACCCCATCAGCGAGGGGAAATCGCCATTGGGCCGGCCCGCCATGATCGATTCCGGATCGACGCCGAAGGCGGCCAGCTCGTCCAATGGCAGGTAAAGCCGGCCGCTGGCCGCGTCCTCGCCGATGTCGCGCAGGATGTTGGTGAGCTGCATCGCCACACCCAGCTCGACCGCGTGGGCCGTAGCGGTGGTCGTCCGCGCGCCCAGGATCGGCGACGTGATCAGCCCGATCGTGCCCGCCACCCGATAGCAATACACGTACAAGTCGTCCCATGATGCGTAGCGCGCGGGCGCCAGATCCATGCGGATGCCACTGAACAGCTCGTGGGTGAAGCGGGCGGAGATGCGGTAGGTTTCGCGAGTGGCGGCGTAGGCGATCGCCACCGGCTGGCGAGGCGCCTCGATCTCGTCTTCCCACGCCTGCAACCGCGCTTGAACCTGGTCTTCGCCGAGCTCGACGGCGCGATCGACCAGGTCGTCGGCGATCCGGCAAAAGGCGTAGGCGGAGTGGATGGCGCGACGCTTGACCGGCGGCATGAACTGGCTGGAAAAGTAGAACGTACGGCCGTGGATGCGGGTAACGTCGCTGCATAGTTTCCAGTCGTCCGCGCACGGCTCACGATCCCCGCGGGCGCGGAAGTCGTGATCGTTGGCGTGGTCGGGAACCGGAATCGAACCTGCGTTGTGCAGTGTGCTGGTCATGCGATTGAGCCCTAAAGCGAAACGTGCGATGCAGGTTCCACCCTACCACGACTTCGCGCCCAAACCATCGCCGTAACGAGCTACCCGCCGACGATCGCCAGCGCCCCGGATGCACATCAGGCAACAATAAACGGGAGTAATCCACTCCGGATTCTCCCTTGAACATCAATACGGGCAGGCCATGCACGCTGGATCATCCGTCGCCTTCGGGTCGGGCCATTTCCAACATCGGGTCCCCCGCTCACCTGAAGCGCACAGCCCTTGGAACCAAGAATCACTCTCCGCCCGTCGGCGCCAATCGTTGCCCAATCATTATTTACCCTCGGCTATCTTGTATTTGCTATTTGACTAGAGCGGTTGTCAGGTTGATTGACGGTGTGGCACAGTTCGCGCATGGCACGAGGCTACTCCCGCGATCTCCGTGAACGACTGCTGCAGGCCTGGGCGTCGGGCTTGGCGGCGGCCGAGATCGCGCGCACCACCGGCGT
>JBGTNF010000422.1:0-2898 GCA_041743205.1 Thermomicrobiales bacterium
CCACGCCTCATCACGACCTGGCGAGCCGCGACGCCGGGGACATCGGGGGCGGTCAGCGCAACCGGCTCGGCAGGATCCATCGCCGGGGCGGTGGTGATCGCCCTCGTGGTGGCGGCAGGAAGCGCGTTCGGCCCTTTCGACGCCGGCTTGTCCACCGCACGCCTCGTCGGAATCGTCGTGCTGGCCGGCGTGGCCGGCTCGGTGGTCGACAGCCTGCTGGGCGCTACGTTGCAGGCCGGGTTCGTTTGCCCAACCTGCAACCGGCCCAACGAACGGGTCGTTCACACGTGTGGAACCGTCAGCCGTCACGTTCGGGGCGTCCGCTGGCTGAGCAACGACTGGGTCAACCTGCTGGCCATCGCGGCCGCGGCCGTCGCCGGTTTCGTGTTGAGCCAGTGACCAGCCAAACACGGACGAGATGGGCCTGGACAGGTTAAGCGGACTGGAGCAAATGCGGTAAGATCATTCGTACACCCCACGCGGAGCCAGCGACGACCGGCGTCGGCGCCGTCCGTTCGGGATCACGATCACGGCGGGCAGATTGGGTCGTGGCAGCGAAACCATCGCCGCGTGGCGAACGTTTCGGACAATGTGGAAGAATAGGCAACGAGTTACCCGTGAAAGTCCCGCAACAAGTGTGTTTGGCTGGGGAACGAATAGGGAGTGCCATGCAACGCGTCGCAACCGTTTTTGAAGCGCATCGACGCTTTCGTTCGCGGACAGCGCTCTCGGCCGCCGCTGGCGCCCTGAGCGTTTCCCTGGTACTGGGATCGGGTGGGTACGCCCAGGACGCCACGCCGCCGGCGGCCACGCCCGATGCTGCGCCGGTTGCGTCACCAGCGGCCGAAGCTGTCCAGGCCAACGTTACCTCGCTATTCTCCTACAACCTCGATGCGTTTCCAACTTCACCGGTGTCGGTCCGCCTCCTCAGGATCACGCTGGAACCGGGCGCCTCCAGCCCGATGCACACGCATCCCGGCCCCGAGTTCGACCTGGTCGAGTCGGGCACGCTCACCGTCAGCTCGACCGGCGAGGCCGATGTGGTGCGTGGCGGCGGCGAGCCGGCAACCGGCGAACTCGCCGACGAAGCGCTTGGCGCCGGTGACCTGGTCATCTTCCCGGCGGGGGTCGGCATGAACCTGGTCAATACATCCCAGGAGCCGGTGGTGATCCTCTCGGCCGTGTTCCACCCGGTCAGCGAGGAGATCCCGAGCACCCAGTACACCGATGGCGATCCGACCGCCGATGCCTTCGAGGGCGTGTCGTTCGTCGTACTCGGCGACGGCATCGTGCAGTCGTTCCCGGAAGGCGCGGCCACGATTTCCCTGGAAAACATCGAGGCCCCGGCCGGGGCCGAAGTCCCGGCGTCCCTGGGGTCGTCGCTTTATTCGCTGGTCGAGGGTGAATTCGCCTTTTCCGTCCAAGGCGGGGAAGTCCAGGTCAGCCGCACCGATTCGCCCGGCCTCCGGCCCAACGCGGCGCCGCAACAGGAATTCACCCTGGCCACCGGCGACGCGGCCTTCTTCCCCAACGGCCTGGTCGCGGCCCCACGAACCGATCAGGACACCGATCTGTCGTTGCTGCGGCTGACCGCCGAACCGGCCACGGCGCTGACCGCCGCCCCGGCGGAGGTCGCGGTCATCACCGGTGAGGAAACGGCGACAGCCGAACAACCAGAGGCGACGACATTCACCGAGATTGGCATTGGCGCGCCGGTCGTCACCAACACCGATTCCGTCAACCTGCGCGCCGAGCCATCGATCTCGGCTGACGCGGTTGACCAGTTCGCGGCAGGCGTCGAGCTGACCGTCATCGGCGGACCGGAGGACGCGGACGACTTCACCTGGTGGCAGGTCGAAGTGCCCGGCAGCGAGGGTCCCGTGCAGGGCTGGCTGGCCGCCGACTTCATCGATCTCGTGGGCGGCGCCGAACCGACGCCAGAACCGGAAACGGACGCCGAGCCAGAGGTGGCGGCCGGCACGCCGGAAGCTTCCCCGGCGGCCACGGTTGCCCAGGACTTTGCGGCCGGCGATATCGTGGCGGCGACCGAAGACAACCTGCGGGTGCGCAGCGACGCTTCCGTCAACGCCGAGCCGATCGATGTCTACGCGGCGGGCACGCAATTCGAGATCACCGGCGATGCCGTCGAAGCCGACGACTTCACCTGGTACCCGGTGACGCTGGTCGATGACGAAACGGTCAGCGGCTGGGTTGCGGTCGACTTCGTGGAACCGGTTCCGGCCGAGTAGCGAGGCGTTTACCCTCCGCCGACACACCTGACAGAGCACCAACGCAACGGCTCCTGGAACAATGTTCCAGGAGCCGTTGCTTCACCCGTCAATTCGAGATCGCAAGGAACCTGCCCCTGCAGTCTCGAAAAATGCCATTGTCACAGAAACTCCGAATCACACGTAGGGGCCAGCCTTGTGCCGGCCCGCGATGACGCGCCCCGGATCCCATGGGAATTCACATGGGCGGTCGTGCCAAGTCGCCGCATCGATCTGGCGTTCCCTGCTTGCGGTTCGGAGATATTGAGCAATCGCGTTCGGGCAACGGCCAGGTCGGAGCCGATGCGTTTTGGTCGAGGCGCCGACCTGGCCGCCACAAGGGCGGCCACTACCAACGGGGGCACCGTTGTGGAACTTCAGCCGCGTGCGGCATGGGCCTGCCGGACAGCGTGAGTCATGACGTCGAGCGGCGCGGCCTGGCCGGTCCAAAGCTCGAACGCCCTGGCCCCCTGGTGAATGAGCATCGGCAGGCCATCGCCAGCGCGCAAGCCGCGGCCGGCCGCCAGGCGGAGGAGCGCCGTTTGGCGGTAGGTCAGGTCCAGCACGATCGCGTCGGCTGGCAACCGATCGAGGATGGCCGCGTCGAAGGGCAGGTCGTGCCCGTGCCAGC
>JBGTNF010000423.1:0-10314 GCA_041743205.1 Thermomicrobiales bacterium
CGCCGCCGAGGTCCCGATCGTCATCGCGATCCGGTCGGCGCCAACGCACCCGGCGCCGACGTTGGCGGCCGCGCCATCGCCGATCGCCGGATACCACGGCACGTGGGCGAGGGCCGGCCAGCGGGACCGGTAGTCGTCACGGAGGCCGCTGAAGGCGTCCTGCCGGTCGCGGATCGGCGGCAGGTCATCCTTGGAGACCCCCAACTCGCCAAGCAACTCGGTATCCCAATCAAGCGTCGCGCCGTTCAGGAGGCCGGTTCCGGAAGCCATCGAGACCGACGTTTCGAGCGGTCCGAAGAACTCGTGGTGCAGGTAATCGGTGACCGACACCCAGCTTCGCGCCCGCCGAAACAATGCCGGATTCGTTCGGTGCAGCCAGCGCAGCTTGGCAGGCCAGTAACTGGAATGGACCCGGCAACCGGTCCGCTGATGGACCGCACGGGCGTCGACCTCGCGGGCGAGCCCGATCGCGTCGTCGCCAGACCGTTTGTCCGACCACATGTACACCGGTGTCGCAGGTTCACCGGATTGGTCGAGCCCCATCAGCCCGTGCCAGAAGCTGGTCATCCCGACCGCGGCGATTGGGTGGCCGTTGAGCGCCGGATCGTTGACGACGCCGTCGATGCACCGCGTCACCAGGTCGATCAGGGCCGCCGGATTCGATTCGGACCCGCCATCGACCGTCATCGCCTGGACATACGCCAGCTGCCGTTCGCTCTCGTCGACCTGATTGCCGAAGCCGTCGTACAGCAGGGCCCGCACCGATGACGACCCGACGTCGATCGCGAGCGCCAATGGCTCGCGCGCTTCCGTAATGCCGATGCTTCGCATGCGTTCTCCCCATGAGCGGCGGTGAAACCATCGCCCGTTATGGTCGCACGGATTCGGATCCGGCAGGCCGGCACTTCGGCCAGTTGGGAAAACCGCCCGCTTGTACTAACCTTTGGGAAGTATTTGGACGCGGATGCGTCGCACTACGTCGGGAGATGGTTCGTGCCAGGTGTTTCGGAATCAGCCAAGGTGGTCGCGCTGGCCGGCGGTGTCGGCGGCGCCAAGCTCGCGCAGGGACTCGCCGGCAACGTGGCTGGCGGCGACTTGACCATCATCGTCAACACCGCCGATGATTTCGATCTCTGGGGTCTCCGCATTTCGCCGGACCTCGACACGGTCATGTACACCTTGGCCGGCATCGCCAACCCGGCTACGGGCTGGGGCATCGTCGACGACACCCATCACACGCTTGACGGCATCGCCGCGTTGGGGCAAGACCCCTGGTTTTCACTGGGGGACAGGGATTTCGCCACACACATCCTCCGCACCCAACGGCTCCGCGCTGGCGAGCGCCTGACCGTGGTGACGGCCAACCTCGCCCGGGCGCTGGGCGTCGAGGCGGCCTTGCTGCCCATGGCCGACGACCCTGTCGCCACCACGATCCATTCCAAAGGCCAGGCATTGGCCTTTCAGGAGTACTTCGTGGCTCGCCGTCAGCAGGACACCGTGGACGCCGTTTCCTTCACCGGCATCGAGCACGCCCGGCCGACGCCGGAGGTGTTGGCGGCCTTGGCGGAGGCGACGACTATCGTCGTGTGTCCATCCAACCCGATCGTTAGCGTCGGACCGATCCTGGCTGTTCCCGGCATCCGGCATGCGCTCGCAGCCAGCGAAGCCGTCAAGATCGCCGCTAGCCCGATCGTCGGCGGCAAGGCGCTCAAGGGACCGGCGGACCGGATGCTGGCCAGCCTCGGCCATGAATCGTCGGTGCTGGGAATCGCCAGGATGTATCAGGACCTGATCGACATCCTCGTGATCGATGAGATCGACGGAGACCAGGCCGACGCGATTCGCGCCCTGGGCGTCGACGTGGTCGTCACCCAAACGGTCATGGGCGGCCGGGAAGACCGTGAGCGGCTCGCCGGCGAGACGCTGGCCGCCGCCACTCGTGCCCGGGCGCCGCGATGAGGCGGACCAGCGTCGTCATTCCGATTCGCGGTCTCCACGGCGGCAAATCCCGGCTCGCCGGCCAGCTCCACCCCGATCAGCGGGCCGATCTGATCGCCTCGATGGCGACCCGGGTCATCGGCGCGGTGAGCGAATCCGGCATCGCCGATTCGATCATCGTCGTCTCTCGCGAGAACGACTTGCTTCAGCGCCTGCCAATCGGAAACGTGCGCGTGCATTTGGTCCACCAGCCGGATCGATCGCTTGGGCTCAACGCCGCGATCGATCTCGGTCGGTGCGAAGCGATCCTCCGCCAGGCAGGCAATCTGCTTGTCCTCTCCGCCGATCTGCCGCTGGTGACGCCATCAGCCGTGGCACGATTCGCCCGCCATGCCGAGGGAACCGATGTTTCCGTCGTCGCCGACCGGGCCGGCCTGGGCACCAATGCGCTGATGCTCCAGGGGCAATCTGCACTGGCGAACTTCGGGTTTCACTTCGGCCGGGACAGTCGCCATGTGCATCGTGCCGAAGCGGTTCGCCTTGGGGTCAGTCACGCCGAACAGGACCTCCCCGAAATCGCGCTCGATCTGGACACGCCGGACGATTGGGCTATGCTCAATGGGGATGTGCGTCACCACCTCCTGATTCCGCTGATGACGTCCCGGACCCCCCCGTTTGGCGCCGCCGGGCTCGACCCGCTGGCTGTTCTGGAGCGTGCATGACCGGCGATATTCGTGACCGTTCGGCCATTCCCCCGGATTCGATCCAGATCCTGCCCATCGACGGCCTGCCCGAAGTGCGGGCCAATGATCCGCTGGTGGAGTTCATCGTGGACGCCATCGCCGGGTCGATCGGATTTTTGGTTCAGGGCGATGTCGTAGCCGTCACCCACAAGGTCGTCAGCAAGGCCGAGGGCGGGCTGGTCGACCTGCGGACAGTCGAGCCATCGCCGATGGCGACGCACTTCGCCGGTCAGTGGGGCAAGGATCCCCGGCAGGTCGAGGTGGTGCTGCGACAATCGAAGCGGATCATCCGGATGGTTCGCGGCCTGATCATCGCCGAAACGCGCCACGGCTTCATCTGCGCCAACGCCGGGGTCGACGCCTCCAATGTATCCGAGGAGATCGTCTGTATCTTGCCGCACGATCCCGACGCCTCGGCTGAGGCGGTCCGGGCGGCGCTTGTCGCCCGGTTCTTTCCTGATCACGCAGGCGATGCCTCGCCGATCGGCGTGATCGTGACCGACTCGTTCGGCCGGGCCTGGCGCAACGGCATCGTCAACGTCGCGATCGGCGTGGCCGGCATCGCGCCGCTCGCCGACTACCGCGGCCAGTTCGACCCGAGCGGCTACGAGTTGCGGGCGTCGATCCTGGCCGTGGCCGACGAACTGGCCGCCGCCGCCGAGCTGGTCATGCACAAGCTGGCGGCGAGGCCGGTGGCCGTGATTCGCGGCTACGTGCCGCAAACCGGCAACCGCGGCGGATCGGGCCGCGACCTGGTCATGGCCGAAGAGCGCAACCTGTTCATCTAGTCAGTCAGCCAACGGCGGATCTCACGATCCGCCATCAATCACCGGAGGGGTTCATGGGCACCATTGGGTACGCCGCGTCTTTCGAGCAGTTTCATCCGACCGACCTGCTGACCTACAGCCAGAAGGCGGAGGGCGCCGGGTTCTCGGTTGTCTCCGCCTCGGATCACTTTCACCCCTGGGTGCCGTCCCAGGGGCACTCGGCCTTCGTCTGGTCCTGGATGGGCGCCCTCGGCGCGACCACGAAGCTGCGGTTCGGCACGGGCGTGACGCCGCCGGGCTACCGGTACCACCCGGCCGTCCTTGCCCAGGCGGCGGCGACGCTGGAGGCGATGTTCCCGGGCCGGTTCTTCCTTGGCCTAGGCGCTGGGGAGGCGCTCAACGAGCACATCGTCGGCGAGTACTGGCCGGAAGCCCCGGCCCGGCTCAGCCGGCTCGTCGAATCGATCGAGATCATCAACAAGCTCTTCGGAGGCAAGGTCGTCAAGCACCAGGGCGATCACTTCCGGGTCGAGAGCGCCAGGCTCTACACCCTCCCGGATTCACCGCCGCCGATCTACGTCGCGACCTCCGGGCCGATCATGGCCGGCCGCACCGGCAAGCTGACCGATGGCATCATCACCGTCGGCGCCGCCGACGAAAAGGTGAAAATGCTGATCGAGCGCTTCGACAAGGGCGCCCGGGAAGCCGGCAAGGACCCGTCGAAGATGGCGAAGATCATCCAGGTCAAGGTCAGCTATGCGCCGACCGACCAGGAAGCGATCGACGCCGCGGTCAAGGACTGGCCCAATGGTGGGATGAACTTTCCGAAGGCCGACATCCGCACGCCCGAAGACTTCGAGGCGATGGCCAAGCTGGTTCGCCCCGAGAACTTCAAGAACCGGGTGCTGACCACATCGGACCTCGCAAAGCACACGGAGTACATCCAGCACTGGATCGACCTGGGCTTCCAGGAAATCCACATCCACAACGTCAACCGCAGCCAGGAGGCGTTCATCGACGCCTACGGCGCCCATGTCATTCCGAACCTCAAGTGGTAGTCACTGCGCAATTTCGATGGAGTGCCGCCCCGCCGAGTGGGACGCATTTTGCGGGCATTCGTAGGGGCGGTAGCGAAGCGAGCCTGACTCGACCGACAACGACATCTGGGCTACAAGGTCTTGTCGAGCCTGTGTCCGCCCGGATTTACGGTAATGACATGGCGGCTGTGCTGTGTAGGGGCGGCCCAGAATCGACCGCGTATGGCGGCTTCGCAACGAGCACTTGTCGATTCGGGTGGCCGCCCGGAAGTAGGCGAACGACCGGCATGTCCTTGCCAGCCAATGCCCCGGTCCGCGGGTCACAGACCCGGAATTCTCCGTTGCGACCTACCGGGCGGACAACAGATTCGACGAGATCGCGGTTTGCCAGACTCCGCATTCGGTCGAATCAGGTCCGCCCCTACGAGTTGTCCGGAGAACCTGTACGACCCTGACGTGATACTGGCCGCGTCAACCCGTGGGCGTGGCCATCGGCATCGGCGAGTCGAGAATTTGTTCGCCGTAGGCCACCGCGTCGTCGTACGTCATCGGCGACAGGATCACCGAACGCACCGTGCCGTCCCGGTCGATGAAGATGTGGGTAGGGTAGTTGTTGATCGTGTAGGAGCTAACCATCGAGCGCCACTCGGGGAACTCTTCTTCGGGGAGGAAGTCGGCCAGGTACGCGGGGTCGGCCAGGACCGGGAACGTGCCGCCCACGCGGTCGGCGTAATCCTGGGCGACGAGCGGGTCCTCGCCCACGGCCACCCCCAGCATCACCAGACCTTGCGGCTGCAACGTCTGGTACGCCGCCTCGATTTCCGGGAACTCGGCCCGGCAGGGCGCGCACCACGAACCCCAGAAGTTGAGCCAGACCGACTGGCCGCGCAAATCGGAGAGGCTCACCAGCTGGCCGTTGGTGTCGAACGTCACCAGCTCCGGCGCCTCCTCCCCGACACTCGGCAGGAGGTTGGCGTTGATCCCGCCCTGCCCGATCTCGCTGAAGCCTTCCCGCTCCCCAATCGCCCAGGCCACCCCGACGATCGCGACGACGATGGCGAGGACGAGCGCGATCCGGAGCGGCGTTCGTTGGGATGGCGCGCATGGATCGGGCGAATTGCCGTGCGGCAATGAATCGGTCGTCACGTTGCGCTAGACGCCCCCGTAGGCGTGCAGGCCGCCGAAGAAGTAGTTGCCGTAGTAGGTGAACAGCACGGCTCCGAACCCGAACATCAGGATCCAGGCGCTGCGCGAGCCCCGCCAGCCGCGCAGGGTGCGCGTGTGCAGGTAGACCGCGTAGACCAGCCAGGTGAAAAGGGCGGACGTTTCCTTGGGGTCCCACGACCAGTACACGCCCCAGGCGTCGTGCGCCCAGATCGAGCCGAGGATCAGTACCAGCGAGAGCAGCGGGAAGCCGATCGTGACCGCCCGGAAGCCAATGTCGTCGAGCATCTCCAGGCTCGGCAGCCAGCGCACGTTCCACTTCTTGCGCACCAGGAAGAGCGCGCCCGCCGCGAACGAGACGGCGAACGTGGCGTAGGCGAAGATCGCGCTGGACACGTGCGCGGTCATGATCGGCCTGGCTTGCAGGGCCGGGATCAGAGGGTCGACCTCGCGCAGGTTGACCGGCAGCATCCAGATGTAGACCGTCATCAGGAAGGCGATCGTCATCACGATTGAGCCCAGCTGACGGGTGCCGTACGACCGCTCGAAGATCAGGTACATCACGGAAATCGCGAACGTGAACGTCAAGGAGAACTCGAACATATTGGAGAGCGGCACGCGCTCAGCCGCGATGCCCCGGAAGAGGATGGCGAGGAAGGCGAAGAACGCGCCGAAGGCTGCCAGCATCGAACCGAACCGGCCGGCTCCCGCCGCGGCCGGCAGGAACTCCGCGTGACTGGACGATACCGTCGAGCCGGTCGACGTCGTCAGCACCGCCTGCCGGAGGCGGACGCGGCCGACCGAGAACACGATGTAGCCGAGGGCCGACGCCGCCAGCGAGACCGACGAGGCGGCGAAGCAGTAGAACGAGAGTTTGACGAGGGTTTCCATGGTGATCTCCCGAATGAAGCGTGGGCGGCGCGCCTCACGTTCAGGATGGCGATGCAGCCATCATTCTAACGGCTTCAGGCAGGCTGGGAGGGGGCATCGGACAACTGTTCCCATTCGGCGGCCCCGGCCGGACGCTTGATCGTCGGCGTTACGCCAAGCTGGTTTCCCAGCGTTTCGACCGAGCGGAAGAAGTCCCGCTTTCCGCTCCAGTCGCGCTTCGCCAGCGGAACCGTCGTCAGGGTCGCGCCGTTCGGTCCGCGCGACACGATCGCCCGGATCCGGCGCAACGGGAAGTAGAAGGTCACGGCCAGCCCACCCACGAGCAGGACGGACGCGATGGCGAAGATCGGGATGCCCGGGTTGTAGGCCACCTGCAGCAGCGACCATTGCACTTCCCGGTCGAAGTGGATCGTCAGGTCCCCGGCCTGAACCGGCTGACCCTGGTCGACCACGAATTCCTGGCGCTGCGTTGCGGACCCGCCGGTCGGCTGGAGGGCCACGTACATTTGACCGGCCTTCAGGTTGAGGGTGTCCAGTTCTGGCGCCGTATTCGGGAACGTGTCGGGGGCCACGACGGTCATGGTCACCCCCTCGCCGGGAATCTGGACGAATCCGGCCGGCGCGTCCGGGTTTCCGCCGAAGGTGAAGCGCCCATAGTCGACCGTGCCGTTATAGACCTCGGCTCCGGTGGTGTCAGTGACGCGCATGTTGGAGCCGTGCCCCAGGCTGGTTTGATAAAACGTCGCATTGCGGTAGGAAACCGGATCGTTCGGGCTGATCGACTCCCGGCGCACCGCGTTGCCATCGTCGTAGATCACGATTTCGGAGATGAACTCGTCGGGCGTCCCGATCGGGGTGTAGCTGTCCTGAAACTGGACCAGTTCGACGCTCAGGTCGGTTCCGTTGCCGACCGCTCTCCTCTCGCCCACCGGCAGGATGAATTCCTGTTCCCGGAATCCGTACTGGGCGCCGACGATGCCGCCGACCAGCAGCAGGATCAACGCGAGGTGGAACGGGAACGTGCCCAGCTTGGCGTACCGGTTCTTGTCGGCGTAGACGTGTGTTTCCTCCCCGACGCGCTCGGTCATCACCCGAAATCGTTTCTGCCGGAGCACTGACTCGTACGCGCCGATCACGTCAGCGACGGTGGCGGCGGTAGCGAACGTCGCGGAGGTGTCGGCGCCGCGCAGGTATCCCTGTGAGGTGCGGATGCGAGGCTGGCTGATAGTCTGCCAGATTCCCGGCGCCCGGTTGATCGTGCAGACCGCGATGGCAATCGCGAGCAGCGCCAGGATGCTGGCGAATACCGGCGACCGGAAGACATCCCAGGCGTACCAGGCGTCGACCAGCGGTTGGGTGAACGGCACGGCGTCGGCGAGCGAGTTCGGCACGGAGCTTCCGCGCAGCGTGCCGATCAGCACGAGCACGGCCAGGAAGGCGATTTCCGAAATGGCGGCCCGGACCGAGCAGAAGAACCGCCAGACGCGATCGATCGCCACCTCCATCGGCGGCCGGCTGGGACTGAGTTGGGCGGTTGCGTGGGCCAAGGTTGGATCCGATCGGGGAGAAGGCGCTTCGGGAGGGGAAGGATGTCTGGCGTGACGGTCAGATCGCCGGTTCCCAGGGCGTCCACGGCGCGACGCGGATGATTTCGGTGAACAGCACCTGGTACAGGCCCAGCACCATCACGATCCCGACGCCCAGCATGACCGCGCCGCTGACGAGCGTGATCGCGTGCAGGTGCCGGTTGACCTGGCGCAACACGCCGGTCGCGGAACCGAACGCCGCCGCCACGAGCAGGAACGGCACGCCCAGCCCCATGGTGTACACGGTCAGCAGGAGTGTGGCGCGCTCGATGCTGCCTTGCCCGGCGGCCATCGTCATGATCCCGCCCAGGATTGGGCCAACGCACGGCGACCACCCGGCCCCAAATCCGACGCCGATCACGAACGACGACGAAACCGAGCCGGGCGTACCCGCGTGCAGGGAAAACCGCCGTTCGCGATCGAGGAACGGCACACGGATCAACCCCGTCTGGTACAAGCCGAGGAAGATCAGGAGCAGGCCGCCGATCCTGACCATCCAGATCCGGTTCTCCGGCACCAGGTCGAGCGCCGTCGCCATCGAGCCGACCGCGCCTGCTCCCACGCCCAGCGCGATGAAGACCGTCGAGAACCCGGCGACGTAGGCCAACGCGTTCTTCATCAAGGCTGCGCGAGCGTGAACCCCGGATGATTCGCCTGTGCTGACGCCGGCGATGTGGGCCAGATAGATCGGGACCAGGGGCAGCACACAGGGAGACGAAATCGAGAGGATGCCGGCGACAAATGCAGCCAGAAGGGAGACGTCCGTTACCATTGGGTCAAACCTACCACCTCGGGAAAATGGGCGTCAACGCCGGGACGCCGCCGTGGGGCGCCTCTGCATCATAATCGTCGCCTGCGGTCTGTTATTGCCCCGTGGCGCCCTGGGCGTCGCCCCAACCCAGCCGGTCAGGAACTCCATGGTCCAGTCGTATCGGGAACGTCTCTACCGCACCAACGCCATCGTCCTCCAGGTCCGCGAAATCGGCGAGGCGGACCGGATCCTGGTCGTCTACTCGCCAGGACACGGCCGGTTCAGCGTGATCGCCAAGGGGGCCCGCAAGGCCAAGAGCCGGATGGGCCCCTATCTCGATCACTTCTCCGAGGTGGCGTTGCACCTCACCCGCGGCCGGGATCTCGATGTCGTGACCAGTGTGACCACCATCCACCAGCACCCCAACCTCCGGACCGATATCGACGCCTTCGGACACGCCGCCCATTTCGCCGAACTGGTTCGCGACCTGACCCAGGAACGCCAGGAAAACCAGCGAGTCTACGCGCTGCTGAGTTCGTCGCTGTCGCTGCTCGACGACGGGGTGGAGCCGTGGCACGTCGCCCGCCATTTCGAGCTCGCGTTGCTGGCGACCCTCGGCTACAACCCGGAGCTCCTGCGCTGCGTGAATTGCCGGAACGACCTGGACGCCACGCCGAACCGATTCTCGATCGGGCTGGGCGGCATGCTCTGCTTCCTGTGCACCAATCTCGATCCGCGCGCCATTGTGCTGTCGGTCAACGCCCAGAAGTACCTGCGGACGCTCGCCCGCCGCGGCCTCAGCAGCGTGATCGGGCTTCAGCCGGGTCCGGTCGTTCGCCAGGAAATCAGTCAGGCGATCGCCTCGCACCTGCGCCAGGTGGGCGAGCGCGATTTCAGCAGCCTGCGCGTGCTGGGCACGATGCAGCAGGCCGAGGCCCTGGCGTCGCTCGATGAGCGCCAGCGCGAATGATCGGGCCACGTCGCGGTTCACGCCGCACACCTCGCTCGTGTGAATATCGACGGTTCCACAAGGACACATCATTTCGAGCGAAGTCGGGAAATCTCTCGCCGCAGCGACATGACCTGTTCAGGCAGATGGGCAAATC
Source organism: Thermomicrobiales bacterium (assembly GCA_041743205.1). Classification (GTDB taxonomy): domain Bacteria; phylum Chloroflexota; class Chloroflexia; order Thermomicrobiales; family UBA6265; genus JACCYX01. The sequence goes on from JBGTNF010000423.1 coordinate 9,984, forward strand.
TGTCGTTTGGACACCGTATCGCGACACTGACCAAATTGTCATCCCGAGCTTGCGAGGGACCCCCCGGCGCAGCCGGTACGTATGCTTCGCGGACCCAATGTACCGCCTTCAGCGGGGGGTCCCTCGCAAGCTCGGGATGACGGCTGGGGAGATGTTGGCAACCAACCACGATTCGGTGAATGAACCCGTCATACCGAATCCGGGTAATCAATTGAGGACGACCAGGGGCGCATCGGATGGCCACCAGTGATAGCAGCTCAGGTCATGGACGGTGAGACGATCGGCCCGCAGCGTCTGGCACCGCGTGACCAGCACCTTCTCCAATGCGTCC
>JBGTNF010000424.1:0-4749 GCA_041743205.1 Thermomicrobiales bacterium
ATGCCGGAGCGCGTCCCACACCAGGCTGTCCGACCAGAGCGTGCGGTAGTTCGCCAGCCCCACGAAGTTCTTGACCGGCTCCGCCCCGTTCCAGTCGGTCAGGCTGAGGTAGATCGCCTGGAAGAAGGGGTAGATCATGAACACGGCGTAGAGCACGAACGCGGGAGCCAGGAAGAGGTACCCAGCCCGGTAGCGCACCCAGTGCCTGCGGAGCTGGCCCGATCGGTTGCCCGCATCGACGGGGTAGACAAGGGACATGCGCAACCATCCTGGCAGGAAACCGAGCTACGGGGAGGCGGCCTCTCCCACGTCCCCCCGAGCACAGCCGATCCGGCAGCTGCGTCGAGCGGGGCGGGGTCTCCTCGCCGCAGCGAGCCCGGCGACGCCAATGTCACCCCGAGCGCAGCGAAGCGATAGTCGAGGGGTCTCTTCGCCGCAGCGAACCTGGTCACGACGAAGAGATGTCTCGACTGCGCTCGACATGACGTGTGTCAAACCGCCGGTTACGACGCCGGCGAGGCGTCCGGGGTCGCCTCGTAGCTCGCGTCCCAGGCCGCCTGGAGGTCGGCCGCCTGCTCCTCGGGCGTCTTGTCCCCGGCCAGGATCAACTGGAACCCGTTGAGCATGGCGTCGTTGAACTCCGCCGGGGCGATCACGTCGATGTTGTAGCCGAACTGGATCTCGCCATTCGCCGCGGCGGCGAACTGCTCCAGCACGCTCGTGAAGAGCGGGGTGAGCTCCATGCCGGCGGTGTCGACGCTCATCGGCAGGAAGAACTGGGCCTCCTGCACCCATTGCTGGGCGACTTCGGGCGTGTAGAGGTAATCGAGGAACTGGCCGGCCGCTTCCTGCTGCTCGCTTGCCGACGAAATGTAGTAGGCCGAGCCGACGCCCGAGACCCAGTACGATCCCTGCCCGCCGTCGAGTTCCGGGAACGCCATGATCCGCACGTCCATGTCCGGCATCGTTTCCGGCGTGAAGGTGCCGACCTGCCAGCTGCCGGTCGGGAACATCAGTGACTGGCCGGACTGGAAGAGCGCGGTGGCGTCGTCGTAGGTGAGGGCGTTGACGTCGTCGCTGAAGCAGCCCGCGTCGCGGAGCTGGACGAAGTAGGCGTCGATCGCCTGGGTGATCTCGGGAGAGTCCCAACGGCCCTGGTTGTCCTGCAACAGCGCCCGCATCGCCTCCGGGCCGATCATGTTGGCGGTCACCATCGAGAACTGGTGGAACGCCTCCCAGCCGGGGTTGTTGGTGAAGGCCATCGGGATGTAGCCGGCCTCGCTCGCCTGCCCGCAGAACGTCACCAGCTCGCCGAAGGTCGTGGGGGCGGTGAAGCCTTCCTGGTCCATCAGCGTCTGGTTGTAGAAGATGCCCAGCAGGTCGGTCGTCAACGGCAGGCCGTAGAGTTGGCCATCGAGGGAGGTGGCTTCGAGCGAGGCCGGGGCGATCCGGTCCCGCCAGCCGTACTGGTCGGCCATCGCGTCGAGCGGGACGAGCAGCCCGGCGTCGGCCAGCACGCCCGCGTACCCGGGCCCAGGATCGTAATTAATGATGTCGGGCCCGGTGCCGGAGGCGATGGCGGTGTTGACCGTTTGCCGCATCTGGTCGGTGGAGAAGACTTCGCGGACGATCTCGACGTTCGGGTTCTGCTCGGTGAACGCGGCGTAGATGACGTCGACGGCTTCGCTATCCACCGGATCGGTGAACTGGTCCCAGACCCGCAGTTCGATGGTGTCCTGGGCAACGGCGGGCTGGAACCCACTGCCGCCGGCGATGAGCGCGAGACAAAGCAACGCGATTGTTATCGCGGGGTATCTCTGGCGAACCACGGCATATCTCCTCTACGGGTGCATGCAACCGGCACGGCTCTTCGATTCTGGGTGCAGTTTTCATCCTCCCAGAGCGCGGCGCGAATTGCAAGTGGCGGTCGCAGCGTGAATCAACGTCAAGTCGAGCGTCGTCGAGACCAGCGAAGCGACTCGCGCGGACCCGGGTCCGGGTCCCTGGACGCGCCATTCGGGCGGGCGGGGCCTGAACGGCGATCATGTTCCCAGGGCCAGGCGCAGGCACAACCTTGGGACGCCTGCGCCTGGCTACGGCCCGACGAGTGACCGCCATCCGGAATGGCGATAAATCCGGACGCACGGATCGACCCTTGCCCCATTCCGGGTTACCCTGCGGCGAACATTCGCCATAGCAGAGGAGCACGGGTGGAACAGGTCAACCTCGCGATCGTCGGGTGCGGCGGCATGGGCCGCCGGCACCTGGCCGGCCTGGCGGAACTCGCCAGCACCGGCCACAACACCGTCCGGCTGGCCGCCGTTTGCGATCTCGATCCGCGCAAGGCCGAAGCCCTGGCGGACGAAGCGCTGGCCCTGCTCGGCGAACGACCCTGGCCCTTCACCGACGCCGCCCGCATGGCGGCCGACGTCGACGGCCTCGAAGCCGCCGATTGCACCGTCGATACCGGGGCGCACCACCGTGTCGCCACGGCCCTGCTCGATCTCGGCCTGCACACGATGTGCGAAAAGCCGCTGGCATTGACGATCCGCGGCTGCACCCAGGTGATGGACGCGGCGGCCCGGAACGACCGGATCCTCTCCGTGGCCGAGAACTTCCGGCGCGACCCGATCAACCGCCTGGTGCGGGCGCTGCTGGACGACGGCGCGATCGGCGACCGCCAGTTCATCATGGAAACGTCCGTCTCGGGCCGGAACGATCTCTTCATCACCCCCTGGCGCCACATGAAACTGGCCGGGGCGCTCACGCTCGACGCCGGGGTCCACAACGCCGACATCCTCCAGTACTACTTCGGCGATCCGGTTTCCGCCTCCGGCCAAATCCGCCTCTTCGAGAAGATCCGGGTCAAAACCAACGCCGCCGGGCCCGGCGGGTTCTGGGAAGCCTGGGCCAACGACGTGCCGGAAACGGTCACTCCCACCGGCGAGGACGCCATGTTCGGTGTGATCGATTTCGCGAACGACGCCGTCGGCCAGTGGACGTTCCACCACGCCGGGCACGGCCTGCCCTTCAACCACCGCATGGTCTTCGGGACCCGGGGCTCGATCGCGGCGCCGGGCGACCGCAACGGCCGCCCGGTTCGGCTCACGCTCGACGATGGCACGGACCTCAGTGACGAGCGCGTGCTGGACCACGCTCCGAGCTACCGCCTCTCGCCGGTCGCGGCGGAGCTTTTCGGCGGCGAGCGCCCCTGGACCTACGACTTCGACTTCGCCGCCACCGACCGCAAGCTCGTGGCGCTCGAATACCACGAGTTCGCGGAGTGCATCCGGACCGGCGCGCAACCTGAAGTCGACGGCGCCGTCGCGCGGCGGGCGGTGGCGCTGGTCTACGCCCTCTTCGAATCCGCCGTCGCCGGACGGCGGGTGACCATCGACGAGGTCGAATCGGGCTCCGTCGATGCCTACCAGCGGGAAATCGACGCGCATCACGGCCTGCTTGGCGACTCCTGACGTCAGGCCCACTGCTTTTTGTCATGCCGAGCGATCCGTCCAGGACTCGTTGTCATTCCGACGAAGGAGGAATCTTGGGCCTGCCCTAGCACATCTCCGAAGATTCCTCCTTCGTCGGAATGACAGTGGGCAGCAGACACGGTACTGATCGTGCGAGACAGCGCGGCGATAGCCGGTATCAGGTTGCAGTCGAATCGAGGCACGGCATGAAGATCACCGGCGTTACGCCCCATCTGGTCGATCGCTGCCTGCTGGTCCAGGTCCACACCGACGCGGGTCTCACCGGCGTCGGCGAGGCCGGCTTGTGGGCGCAGCACCGCGTCGTCCAGACGGCGATCGAAGACCTCGCCGAGTATTTCGTGGGGCAGGACCCGACGCGGATCGACCACCACTACCAGGCCGTGACGCGGAACGCGCACTTCGGCGGTCCCGTGCTGAACGCCGCCCTGAGCGCCATCGACATCGCCCTCTGGGACATCCTCGGCAAATCGCTGGACCGGCCCGTGCACCAGTTGCTCGGCGGTATGTGCCGGGACCGGGTCCGCGTCTTCGCGCCGATTTCCGGAGACACGGTCGAAGACCACGTCGAGAGCGCCCGGCGGGCCGTCGACAGCGGTTACACCTCCCTGCGCTCGATGCCGTTCCTGCCTGGTTGGGAGTTGCAAACGCCGACCCAGTACATCGGGGCGGCGGCGGAAATCGTGGCGGCGATCCGGGAGGAGGTCGGCTACGGCATCGATCTCGGGGTGGAGCTGCACCGCAATTTCGGTCCGGACGAGGCGGTGCTGCTGGCCCGTGAGATCGCCCCGCTGCGAATTCTCTACTACGAGGATCCGGTTGCGCCGGAAAGCCTGGCCGCCCTGAAGTACGTCGCGGATCGCGTCGACTTGCCGATCGCGGCCGGGGAACGCTGCTGCACGCTCCACCAATTCAAGGAGCTGCTGGACGCCGTACCGCTCGCTATGATCCGGCCCGACCTTTCCCTGGCCGGGGGCTTCACGCAATGCCGCAAGATCGCCGCCCTCGCCGAGGCCCAGTTCGTCAATATCTTCCCCCACCTGATGGGCAGCCAGGTCAACCTCGCCGCCTTCGTGCAGTTCGGCGCGGCGATCCCCAACTACGTGCTGATGGAAGGCCAGGCCACCGAGCTCGACGACATTGTCGACCGGCCGCTAGCGGTCGAGAACGGCTACGTGACGGTGCCGAATCGCCCCGGCATCGGCATCGAGTTGCGGGAAGATATGCTGGCCCGCTACCCCTACCGCCCACACATCTC
>JBGTNF010000425.1:0-3533 GCA_041743205.1 Thermomicrobiales bacterium
GGCCAACTTGGTGCACGATTTGGTTGTGACGCCATCGACGGTCACCACGCAGGCGCCGCACTGGCTCGTGTCGCAGCCAACGTGGGTTCCGGTGAGGCCAAGCTCATCACGCAGGAAGTGGACGAGCAGCGTACGCGGTTCAACGCTGGCCGAACGCTGCTGGCCGTTGACCGTAACGGTGACGAGTGTCTTCGCCGGGCTCGCGATTGCTTGTGCCATGTGGCCGGGATCCCTTCTTCACGATAGATGAAACGATTCGCGCCGGTGAGCAGGGCTCACGTCACGACGCCAGATGACTGGAGGGATACGACCCGCCAAACGATCTCGCGGCGACTGCGCGCTCAAGTGCAATGACCGGGTAATGATAACGGCAGTCGTGGATGATGTCTGCACGGCACCGACGTTCATAGGTCAGCAATGGCCCGTTGGCAGGGCCGGTTCCGGAGTCAGCGGCGCGGCTCCGGCGACCATTTCCTCGATCACCCGAGCCGTCACCACGGCGACCTCGGGGTGAAGCGACTTGCTGTACCGCGCGAGGGCATCCAGCATATCGTGGAAGTTTTCGACCGGAGGCTGGATCGGGCCGAATTGCTCGCGAATGCGGCCGCGGTACCACGCTCCGATCGCCCGCCGGACGCGCGTGCTGGAGGGCGGGGCGACGCCAGCCGCCGTCGAAGCGAACACGATCTGCTCGCGCAGCTGTTTGCCATTGATCGGGAGCGAGGTTGCCCCGTCGACAGCGGTACGCTGGCGGCGAACGGCGTCGGCCTCATCGTTCCAGCGCTGGATGAGTCCCCAGGCGCTGGTCCGGATCGTGGCCAGGGCGCGGGCCTCCCGCGCCAACGCCTGGTCATCGACGGGAGGGGCATCGCGGAAGGTCAGCAGCGGAGCGGTTTGATCCTGCCAGCAGCCCAACGCGGCGCGGCCAAGACGAAAATAGTAGAGCCCAAGCATCAGGCTCCGCTCCGGATCGATCGGCAGCTCATCGAGCCCGGCCAGGAATCGCCGCAACCCCACCTGGCCGAGCGGTTCCAGGAACTGGTCTGAACTCACGTCGATCAGCCGCACCTCGTGCTGCTTCACCGTCGCCCGCCGCGGCCCGCGACGATCGCGCAGCAGGCGATGGGTCAGGGCGTAGTCAGGGCAGAGGAAGACGCCATCGTGAATCGCCAGGTCAGGATCGAAACCCGGAACAAGCCGCCGCACTGTATCGCCAAGATCGAGCAAGGAGCGAACCACGTCGCCGCTGACCTGCTTGGAGCGGGCGGTGTCGACCGAGAACTTGGCGTCGGCTGCCCACAACACCTTGCCGCCCATATTCGATCCGAGCATCAGGAAATCTGGGTTCTGGAGTTTGTTCAGCGACGCGGTCCGGGCAATCTCGGGTATGTCGTCGAGCCGGACCGCCATCTCGGCCAGCGCCTCCCCCTCGCCGCGCCAGATATCGGCAGGCGGCTGGGCCGGCTGATTCAATGCCTCGGCGCAGAGATCGGCCCAGCGATCGCCAACCAGGTTACTGGCCCCGCCGCGGTCGGCGAGCTGCATGTAGGCGCGATCGTAGACCGACCCGAGCAAGGAGCCGCCGGGCAGGGCGTTGGTGGCAAAATCGAGTTCAGCGTCGGGAGTCAGGCCAATCGTCAAGGACACCTATCCTGTTCACCATGCACGCCTGGGTCGATGCAGGCTTGGCGGGCGACATCATTAACCTAGAATACCAGTCCCTGATGGTCGGCGACTCGCGACGTTCGCCGGTAGTGGCTCCCGAACGGTTGGAAGTGAACGACGACATGGCGCAACCCTCACACTCCCCGTCCCCGCTCGATCCTTTCCTGGCGCGCTTCCTTGCACTCGTCGCCACCAGCGAGAACGGCTTCCAGCCAGGACCAGAGTCGGATCGCCTTGCGCGCGGGCTCGAGGTTCCGCGGGCGTTCGTGGACACCTTGTTCACGAGCGCCCGCACCCGCGGCCTGATCAAACCGATGTACGGCCGTGGCAACAAGGTGCGGTGGAAGGTTTCCCCTACCGGCGAAGCCCTGATCCGCGATTACCCGGAGTGACGGGACGCTTGCTGGCCAGAGCGTGCCGCTGCACTCCCATCCCGAATGCCGCCAGGGCCGCCACTCCGATCACGGCGGCGAGTCGACCCAACCAATCGACGCCCGTCACCACGTAGCGCAGTTCCACCGATTGCGTATCTGGAGGAACCGTGATGTCCATGTAGCCGTTGGTGGTGCGGGTGACATCCACCGGCTCGCCGTCCGCGAACGCGTCCCAGCGCGGGAACCAGTTCCGGCGGATCTCGACCACGCCGTCAGCCGATTCGAACTCGGCGCGGATGGTTTGGTTGTCGATCGTGATCGCGGTCGGCTGCGTCTGGCCGTTGGTCACGATCGAACCGGCGTCGCGCACCAGGTAGAGGTCCCACGCTCCGACCGTGACCTGGAATTCGAGTGCCGGGTTCGTGGCGGCGGCCACTTTCGGGTCCTCCGAGGCCGGCATCGTGGTGACGACCAGCGCCCCGATCCCGTTCGCGGTCAGCCATTCCCCGGTAAACGTTGACGCCGGATCGGGAATGTAGTGTCCATCTTCGAAGTTGTACGGGGCCTCGAAATCGGGATGCCAGTACCACATCCAGTCGTCATAAAAGAACGGCGCGTCGGCCTGCGATGGCCCCCACAGTTGCTCGTGCCACCAGCTTTCCTGATCGCCGACGACGTAGATTGTCTGTCCATCGGGAACGATCTCGCCGGCCTCGGCCAGGATCGCGGAAAATTCGACGAACTCCTGCCTCCCGGTCGTCAGCGCGTGCGGTTCAGGGGTAGTGACGTGCGCTTCCGGCGTTCGCCCATATTCGCCGTCGAACGTCCAGAAGGCGACGGCGACGCCCGCCAGGAGCAGGGCGGAGACCGCATACGCGCGATAGCGAGGCGGAGCGCGTTTCGAGCCGGCATCGAGCAGGTAGCCGATCGCCGCCGCCGCCAGGTAAATGACCAGTAGCCGCTGGAACGGCATCAGGCGGGGCGTTTCGAGCTGCTGGATGATGCCTTCATCCAGCCCGCCCGAGGCGAGCACGAGGGTCAGGCCCACGTACAGGACGGCGGTGACGGCCACGATTCGCAGCACGCTCAACCGCCGGGCGACGAACGCGAGCGCCAGACCGACGATTGCGACCGCCAGCATCGGCCGGGAGACGGACGCAAGCGTTTCGTTCCAATAGTCCTGGAGATCGACGTACTCGTTGTAGTTGACGAAGTAGTAGAGATCGGCGTACCGGAGCATCGCCAGCAGCAAGGGGGCCGTCAGCAACACGCTGACGACCCCGACCAGCGCCACGCGCCGGACGATTTGGGGGAACGACGCGGCCCGATCCGGGTCGCGGTTCAAGGCCGCGCCGATCACGATTGCCAGCGCCGCGATCCCGATCGCGATGCCTGACCGGGTGTTGGCGTAGAGCGCCGCCGACGAGGCCAGCATCGCCGCCACGCCGAACCGGGCCTCGCCTTCGAGGGCAAAGCGCGCCATCGCCGCCAGGG
>JBGTNF010000426.1:0-3359 GCA_041743205.1 Thermomicrobiales bacterium
GGGCTCGCCGCCGCCTTGTTCGCGGCCCGCGACGTCGTCGCCCTCGATGTGCTCGAACACGTTGTCGATGAAGAGGCGTGGCTCGCCTGCTTCGCCCGGCTGCTGGCCCCAGGTGGGACCCTGACGGTCCGCGTCCCGCTCGAAGGGTCGGTTGCCTGGCTGGATGCGCTCAATGTCTTCCGGTACGCCCAGGACATCACCGGTTTCGGCAAGCAACCGCTGGAAACGAAGATGAAAGGCTGGCATCGCCACTACCGGCAGGGTGAGGTGGAGGATCTGCTGCGTGAAGCCGGTCTGAATCCGGTCACGGCCACGCGCTCCGGCTCGCCACACCACGAGGCGCCGTATTTCGCCGCCCTCGCCTGGGGCTCGATGGTCCGCCACGACCGCGGGACCGAGCTCCGCGCCGGAGGCCGGCGCAAACAGGCCGAATCGGGAACCGACCTGCCGCGCCTCGGCCCGCTCAGCACGAAAATCACCGTCACGGCCACGAAACCTGCCGAATAGTCGCCGGTTTTGTGATGGGCAACGCTTGATGAATGCTCGCGGCCATGAACCGGGTTGTGACAGGCATACCGAGATCGACGTACATCACACGCTGACGTGCATCATTCGTTTTGCAGGGGCGGACCAGAATCGACCGAGAATGTGGACTTGGCAACGAGGTGTTGTCGATTCGTGTGTCGTACGGAGCCGCCCGGATGTTGGCGATGATCGAACTCGCATTTCATCAACTTGCTCCAGCAGGGCTGATCCGGCGGGCCACGATCTCGCATTCACCCGGATGCGGCGATGGCCGGACCCACGTGACCATCAACCAGGGCCGACACAAGGTCGGCAGCCCCACGTTTGCCGATGTGCGCGCCGACAAAACGGAACCCGTCTGTCATATCGACTCCGGGTGAACGCCGGAGGTTCCCGGATCGCCCGCCACGTCGCTGCGGCGAGAGATTTCTCGACAAGCTCGAAATGACGTGCCGTTGCGAAACGCCCGGTGTATACCCGGAGTCGGTATCACCCGCCTGTTTCGAGGCAGATGCTTCAGCGGTCACGAGTCCACGGCCGCCCGGATGCTGGCGATGATCCTCCCTGGCCCTCGCCAACTACGGGTGAACACGTATCCAGCGGGGCCAGGTTGACCCCTACGCACGACGAGGCTCGCTTCGCTGCCGCCCCTACCGGAAATGTGGGCCTCACTCACCCTCATCGCCGAGGTCGACGTTCGTGAGCGTCCCGGAACCGTCTTCCCGGTAGACCGGGAAATCCACGCGCGTCACGTACCGGTCGACCAGGTCGCCGCGCCCGGCCACGCCGAGCTCGTTCATGATCAGGACGAACCGTTGTCGGAGCGTGTCGAGGATCCCCGCCTTCACGTCGTCGGGCAGCAGCCACAGGTCCCGCTTGAACGGGCCGAGCGCCCGCTTCCGGGCGTTGTAGTAGAACTGTGCGTCGGTCTGCCCTGCCTTCCGCTCGTCGGCATGGTGCTCGTCGAGATAGGCGTACATCCGGGCCAGGAGGTCCGCCGGGAAGTACGGAGAATCGTAGATCGCGCTCTGGAACGCCGTGGCGAGGTGGACCTCGATCGCGTTGGCGGCGGCGAACCGGCTGAACGCCGTTTCCGGCAAGGTCGAGGCCCCGTGTTGCACGGCGCCCCCGATCCGGTATTTTGCTTTCGATGCCGCCGAGAGCTCGGCCAGCGTATCGAAATCGACGCTGACCTCCTGGATCGAGCCGTCCGCCAGCACCACGCCGCCGTGGCTGGTGCCGGTCTGGACGCTGATCTTGCTCATGCCCACGATCGGCCGACCCGATTCACGCTCGCGCCGGGCAAGTTCTTCCTGGTAGCCTTCCATGAAGGCGTCCAGGTCCTCGATCGTGCTGTTCGTCTTGCCGACTTCGCCGATCTCGCCGCCGATCGAGATCGTGACGCCCTCGGGTTCGGCGGCGCGGATCGCCTGCGTCAGCTCGGCGGTGTTGACGAAGTTCGCCCGCTGCTGTTCCTTCAACGTCGGCTGCGAGAGGTCGACCAGCGTCGAGGCGTCGATGTCGATGTTGCCGTAGCCGGCGCGGATCGCCTCGATCGTCAGGTTGCGCACGGCCTCCAGTTCGGCCGCCGCGTCCTGGCCCCAGGCCGAGAGGCTGGCCTGGTAGTGATCGCCCTGGATGAAGACCGGCCCCTGCCAGCCTTCCTTGACGGCAGCCGCCAGCACCACCGCGGCGTACTCGCCGGGCCGCTGCTGCGTGTACCCCATCTCGGACCGCGCCAGCTCGAAGATCACCTGCTTGCTGGCGGTTTCCGTCGCTGCTTGAAACACGGTCCGCGCCAGGTCGTAAGCCATCCCCCGCACGTTGATCGCGGGGGTCGTGACGTGAGAATAGGCGTCCTGGCCGGCCGCCATGTAGAGGTCGTGGATCGAGGCGCTCCAGGCGCCGGTCGCCGTGGCGATGTGCCGGATCAGCCAGCGCGCCTCGCCGCGCGTTGCTTCGTCGCCAAAGACCGCGGTCCAGGCCAGGCGGTCGATCAGGTCGGCGCGCAGCGCCTCGGGATCCAGCACTTCGACGCCGTCCTCTGCGATCCGCAGTGTGCCCGGGACGGCGGCGGCGAGATCGTCGAGCGTTGCGAATTCCAGCCCGCTCATCGTTGACTCCTTCGTGGCTGTGCGTTCAGCGGCCACGGCGTCTTCATCCGAACCCGCGACCCATTCAGGGATGTAGTTGTAACGCACTTCGCCCATTTCGTCGCCGCCCGCCAACCCGCCCAGATGGCATCACGTCATGTCGAGCGCTTGATTCAGGTCGACGTGTCCCATGTATTCAAGGAGAGCGTAGGGTTGCGGCAGCGAAGCGATGCTTGTTCCGCCCTTGCTGCAATAGGACGGGTCTGTACTTATGAAAGTCGAAGAGACTCGACGCCGCTCGACATGACGGGGGCTATTCGCCGCCGTCAACGCGAACGGCCGGCTACCCATCGAGCAGCCGGCCGTTGGTTCCCTCGAACTATCGTGCTTCTGGCTAGATGATGGTCAGGTTGCCGACCATGCCGCCCTCGCGGTGTCCGGCCACCGAGCAGTAGAACTCGAACGTGTCGCCTGCCGTGGCGTCGTCCGGAATCGTGATGTCGACCTGTTCGCCTGGCGGCAGGTCCTCGGCGATGCCGAGCTCGTCCACCGTGAAGTTGTGTTCCAGGAACCCGGCGTTGGTCGTTTGGATCACCTGGCCCGGCGCCGCCTCGATCTCCGTGACGCTCCAGCTGAAGGGATCGTTGGCCTCCAGGGCGATCGGGTCGCCACCGCCTTCCGCCGGCTCGGCGGCCGGTTCTTCGGCCGCGGCTGCCGGGGACGCTTCGCCGGCGGCCGGTT
>JBGTNF010000427.1:0-3396 GCA_041743205.1 Thermomicrobiales bacterium
CCGAGTTCGCTGTGGGTGGCGATCCCGAGTGCGCTCAGGGAGCTGCCGGCCGCGATCGCGATCGTGCCTCGCACCAGGTCGCCGTGCCGGGTCGCCCATTCCAGCGCCTGGAACCCGCCGATCGACCCGCCGACGGCGATCAGGCGCCGAACGCCCAGGCGTTCGACGAGGCGGCGCTGGGCGACGACGATGTCCCCCACCGTGATCAGGGGGAAGGTCATCGCCCACGGTTTGCCGGTATCGGGATTGATCGTGGCCGGGCCGGTCGAACCGGAGCAGCCGCCGAGCACGTTGGCGCTGATCACGAACTGGCGGTCGGTGTCGATCGGACGGCCCGTGCCAACCACCGGTTCCCACCAGCCGCCCGGGCCGCTGGCGAGGCTGTCGCCGGTGAGCGCGTGGAGCACCAGCACGGCGTTGGTTCCGGCAACGTCGAGGGATCCCCAGGTGCGGTAGGCGAGCGTCACGTTGTCGATGCGGCCGCCGAGTTCGAGGTCGAAGCCGCCGAGGTCCATCGTCTGGCGCACGCCGTCGTCCGACGTCGAGGTTGGCGGCACGACGCGAAGGTGGGTTCGGGTAGTGTCGGCGGGAGTCGATGGCGGAGTTGCCGGTCGGTCCATCATCAGGGATCGGCCCTCGTGACGAAATGCGTCAGGTCGGGAGCGATGCCGATATCCATCGATGGGAGAGGGGATGCGGAGGAATCGCCCGACCGCAATCGTCGAGGACGATCCGGGTTGGACGATGCTCGTGACCGTTGGGCGTAACAGACGCCAACGGTCACGAGCAGGCAGCGATAGCTATCGCTGTTCCCTTATCTCGCAGATCACTCTGCCGGAGTTGGCACCTTACGCGGGCAACCACAGTTGGTGTGGCGCACATCGCAGGCTGCCGGGCTTCACAGGGCCGATTCCCTCCACCTCTCAGGATAAGGCAATGCTCTTCAGTTGTTGGATCGGATGGTACGGAGCGGCGAATCACTTGTCAAGGATGGCCGCCGGTTCGGCGACGGCAGGCGCCCGTCGGGAACCGGTGACGCATGGTAACCGCGCGGTACGTAGGCGGGCGTACGTAGTGGCCTGATGACGCGCAATTCCGGAAAGCCGTACTTTCTACGATGTGGTTGGCGTTGGCGACCCGCATCCTTTGACCAATGAGGCCAGGAATCGTCCTGACCCCTGCGGAACGCGAGGAGTGATCAATGGACGCCATTCTGTACTGGAACGCGGTGGGACTCGAGGCCAATCAGGTCAGCCATTCGAATGGCAAGAAGGAACAGACCGGTCCGACCCTCAGCTCACGCGCGCTCGCCATCATGCATCTGGCCATGTTCGACGCGTACGTGGGGGCGGAAGCCGCCGGGCCGAATCTGTCCAACCTGACCCCGTATCTCACCGCTCCGCCGATTGCCCCGCCGTCGACAGTTCCGTCGATCGATGCCGCGATCGCCGCCGCGGCGCACGCCACGTTGTCCTGGCTCTACCCCAGCCAGCAACCCTTCTTCGATCTCAAGCATCTCGAAGCCGGGCTGGCGGAGCCCGGCCTCAAGGCCGGACACGTTTACGGCCTGGCGGTCGCCCAACGACTGCTCAACCGCCGCAAGGACGATCCGCCCGCCGGTGACGGGGGCTACGCCGCCTCGATGGCCCGCGGCGCGCATCGGCCCGATCCCGACTGCCCGGGTCAGGGGTTCCACGCGCCGTTCTACGGCGCGGCGTCAACCCTCTTCGCCACCAAGGTTCGCCACGGTATTCCCGCGCCGCCCATGGTTGACACCGGGCCGAGCGAGTATCGCCGTGCCCTGAGGCAGGTTCGCGGCAAGGGCATTGCGCCCGAGCTGATGGGAACCGTGTCTCAGGCGTCTCGTCGCACGGTGGACGAGACGTTGATTGGGCTCTACTGGGCCTACGACGGCCCGGTCAGGCTCGGCACGCCGCCACGACTCTTCAACCAGATCATCCGTGACGTTGCGAAGGCCCAGGGCAACTCGCGGGAAGAGAATGCCGATTTGTTCGCGCGGGTCAACGCCGCCATGGCCGACGCTGGCATCCTGGCGTGGGAACAAAAATACAAACACGACTTCTGGCGGCCCGTGCTGGGCATCCGGGAACATGATCCCTCCATGGGCCCCGTGGGAGTTGGCGGCCACGATGTCGACGACGCCTCTGATCCCGGCTGGTTGCCGCTTGGCGCGCCTCGCTCAAATTCGGCCACGATGGAGAAGAACTTCACGCCGCCGTTTCCTGCCTACCCGTCGGGTCACGCCACATTCGGCGCCGCAGCGTTTCACACGGCCCGTCTTTTCTACGACGGCGGCCTGGTTGGCGACCGGAATCCAGACACCTTGTTCCAAGATTCAACTGGCGCCGACCTCTCGTTCGTGTCCGACGAATTGAACGGCGTGACCCGGGACAACAAAGGAGCGGTCCGACCAAAGCATGTCCGCACGCATCCTGACGGCTTGTGGGGAATGATCATCGAGAACGGCTACAGCCGGGTGTACCTGGGCGTGCATTGGGTGTTCGACGCCTTCTCCGAGGTCAACGGCAAGCCCGACCTGACCAGTGCCATCGGCGGCGTACCACTTGGCCTCAAGATTGCGGAGGACATCAAGGCCAATGGACTGGCGGCTGCCAATGGCGCCGCTCCAACCATGCTTGCCGCGTCGACCAGCCCGGAGGCTTTCATTGCCCGGAAGGATTGGCCGCTCGGGTAACGCCCGCGAGGACATCCGGGGCTCGGTTACGGCGCCTGGGGGAGGGTGAACCGGAAGGTTGTGCCTTCCCCCTCGCGGCTCTCGACCGTGATCTCCCCGCCGTGGGCCACGACGAGCTGTTTGACGATGCTCAGGCCTAGGCCGCTCCCGTCGTCGTGCCGCGCTTCGCGCTCGGCTTGGTAGTACCGCTCGAAGACGAAGGCGATTTCGGCGGCGGGGATGCCACGCCCGGTGTCGCTGACCGCGACCTCGATCATCGACCCGGCCGGTTTGGCGTGGACGACCACCAGGCCCCCGGCCGGGGTGTGCCGCAACGAGTTGTAGAGCAGGTTGTTCAGGATTTGCCGCACCCGCACGTGGTCGGCGAAGACCGACGGCAGGTCCGGCGCCACCAGCGATTCGACGCTGACCCGCGATTGCGACCAGGCCAGGTCACGGATCCCGGCCACCGCGTCCGCCGCCAGGTCGGCCAGGTCGAACGCCTTGCGCTCCAGGCGCAGGCCCTGCTCGCCGATCCGGGTCAGCGTGAAGAGATCGGTGATCATCCGCTCCAGCATGTCGGATTCGCGTTCGATCACGCCCAGCGAATCGCGTTGGGGTTGGCCGAGCGCATCGGGGTACGCGAGCTGGCGCTCGACCGTGCCCCGGATGATCGAAAGCGGCGTTCGCAGCTCGTGGGA
>JBGTNF010000428.1:0-4621 GCA_041743205.1 Thermomicrobiales bacterium
GTCGGCGCCACCGCCGGCGAGTAACCGCCCGCATCCCCAATCCTGAACATCCTCTCCCAGGGCCGCGTCAACGGCGACGCGGCCCGTGGTGTGTCCGCCCTCCGTGACCCGGTAGCCGCTCCGAACGACCCGGACAACACACGAAAGAGTGTCCCCCTATGGAAACCGCAGCTCCTGCCCCTCGACCGGGCATCCAACGCCGCTGGATCGTGCTGGCGACCTTCGCCGTCGTGCTCCTGCTGGCGGCGGCAACCTCGGCCCTGTACCTTCGCTCCCGGCTCGATACCGGCGACCCCGTCGTCGGCGCCTCACAGGTCGCTGTCCAGGACGACCAGTTCGCCCCTGCCGCCATCCAGGTGCCCACCGGAACGACCGTCTCCTGGCTATGGGAAGGCATCGAGGAGCACAACGTGATTGGCGATGGCTTCGAATCCCCGACCCAGGTCGAGGGCGCCTTTTCGCATACGTTCGATGAACCTGGCACGCACGCCTATGAATGCACCCTGCATTTCTTCATGCGTGGCGAGGTGATCGTGACCGATTGACGGGGTGCGCTTCACCATCCCGACAACCACGGAGTCCGGGGCCGCATCGATGCCGATGCGGCCCCGGACCTTTTTGCTCGTTAGAATAGCAGCGTGAGAGGCGACTCCATGCGTACGACAAGCAAGGTGAAACCTGGTGGCCAAGGCACGGATGTACGTTGCGGAGACGTGGTGTGAATGACCGGCCAATCACGGCGGAAGGACTCCCGGAACCCGCCGGGATGGTGGGCAACCCAAACGTCGGCGATTTGCCTGGCGGATACCGGTATGGCGTCACCCGGTACGCCGATCTCATCCTGCGCGAGGCGTTTCCCGAGCGATACCGTGACCTCAAGGATGTGCTGTCCAGCTTCCGGATCGATGTCGACGAACTCACACGCGGCGGTGGCAGCCGAGCCTCGCAAACCATCCGTTTCGACGCGCTCCTTCACGAGCATGGTTGGGGCAAGCGCAACATCACGATCACGAAACTTATCGACGAGCGCATGATCCATTCCACTCGCGGACACGAAATCGACATGTTTGGGCCCGGCTCGGCGGACGAAACCTATCCGGGCGTTGCCGTCGAAATGGAATGGAACAACAAGGACCCGTTCTTCGACCGTGACCTGATCAACTTCGCGGCGCTGCATCGCGAAGGCGCCCTGGCCGTCGGCGTGATCGTGACGCGCGGATCGACTCTCCAGAAATACATTGGACCAGTGATAAAAACCGGTGCGAAAGCGGGAAGCATGAAGTACGGCGCCTCAACGACCCATTGGGATAAGTTGGAAGGCAAGATCAACATCGGAGGTGGAGGAGAATGTCCGCTCCTTGTCGTTGGCATCGAGCCAGACCGTGTCGATGGATTCGACATCGTCAAGGCGGCCTTCGATAGTGGTGAAAAGCTTTGGTAGGCCTGATGTTGCAATGGATCGTGTGATAAGATCTTTTCCGTAAACCGGTAAAGATCTGTTTTAGGAGGCACGATGGCGCAGACGGCAGTTCCGCTACGAGAAGTTCAGCCCCCACCACCCCTGCCAGCCATTGACGACGGCTTCAAGACCGTCCTCGCCGATCCGCCGTGGCGATTCGCCAACCGTACCGGCAAGGTGGCCCCGGAGCACCGGCGGCTCGACCGGTACTCCACCATGGACCTGGCAGATATCTGCACCTTGCCGGTAGCCGAGGCGGTAGCCGCGAACGCTCACTTGTACCTGTGGGTGCCGAACGCGTTGCTGCCGGACGGGCTCAGGGTGTTGGAGGCGTGGGGCTTTCGCTACGTGTCGAACATCATCTGGGCGAAACGACGCAAGGATGGCGGTCCCGATGGTCGGGGCGTCGGGTTCTACTTCCGCAACGTCACTGAGATCCTGCTGTTCGGGGTGCGTGGCAGCATGCGCACCCTGCAACCGGCGCGGTCCCAGGTCAACATGATCGAAACCCGCAAGCGGGAGCATTCGCGCAAGCCGGATGAGCAGTACGCGCTCATCGAGGCTTGCTCGCCCGGCCCGTATCTCGAGATGTTTGCCCGCCACGCGGCGCCTGGCTGGACCACCTGGGGGGATGAGTCGGACGAAACCATCGAGCCGCGCGGCAAGATGCATCCCGGCTACGCTGGTGGTCCGATTCAGGTCCCCCTCATTCCGGCTCACTCCCGGATGAGTGATACCCAGGCTGATGCGCTGGCGGCGGAATTGCGCCGGCACTACGAGGCGGGGCGGTCGATTCGTGATTTGTCCCTGGAAACCACGTACTCGATCTCCCGTGTCCGCTCGTTGCTGCACCGGGCGGATACGCCGATTCGCGACCGCGGTGCGCCGCTATTGGCGTTGGCCGAAAGCTCCGAGCCGGGCGACTATGACGTGTCGCCCCTACCCGACGTACCTGAATCGACCGTTCACGCGTAGCGCGCGTCAATGCCGGTGGGAGTGCCCACTCGATCCCTCCGGCATTGACCCCGCCAGCGCGACCCGGCAGGCGTTGCGGCCTGATTCCGTATCGAGCGAGCAGACGGCGCCGTTGTCCGACGCCGCATCGACCGTTTCGGGCTGGAGGGTGACGTGGGCAATGCCGAACCGCGTGCGCAGCAGCGCTGTCAGGTCGTCCAGCGCCTCGTCCCACGGGCGCCCGCCGGTCACCTCGACGTGACAACTCAGCGCCACGAGCCCGGAGGTGACGGTCCAGACGTGCAGGTCGTGTACCCCGGCGACGCCGTTCACTTCGGCCATCGCCGCCCGCACCTGGGCCGGGTCGAGGCCCTTCGGCGTCGATTCCAGCAGCACCTCCACCGATTCCCGGAGCAACCGCCACGAACTCCACAGGATCAGCAGCCCGATCCCGGCGGAGAGGATGGGATCGGCCAGGTACCACCCGGTGGCGAGCATGACGAGCGCCGCCACGATCGCGCCGACCGAGCCCAGCATATCGCCCACCACGTGCAGGAAGGCGCCGCGGGTGTTGAGGTTGTCCTCATGCCCGCCGCCGCGCATTAGGACCCAGGCCGAGGCGACGTTGGCGGCGAGCCCGGCGATCGCCACCGCCAGCATCGGACCGCTGTCGACCTCGGGCGGTTCGCCGATCCGGCGGAACGCTTCCCAGAAGATGTAGATCGAGATCGCGATCAACGATCCGGCGTTAACGAGCGCGGCCAGGATCTCCGCCCGCGCGAACCCGAACGAGCGCTCCGGTGTCGCCGGGCGCCGCGCCAGCCAGATCGCGAACAGCGCCAAGGCCAGGGCGGCGACATCGGTGGCCATGTGTCCGGCGTCCGCCAGCAGGGCCAGCGAGTTGGTGAGCAGCCCGCCGATGACCTCCGCGACCAGGAACGTCGCGGTGATCCCCAGGGCGAGGACCAGGGGCCGGCGATTCACCTGATCGCCGGCTCCTTCCACGTTTTTATGATTGTGGTTGGCAACCATGTCCTCTTGAGCATTCGTCGTCATACCCTTCCTCGTCGCCGACTTGCTTGCATGGGTAGCGCAGCGATCACGAGTTTCGTGTCTGCATGGACTGATACGTCGTTGCGACGGAGCCTTGATGTGGTCCTTTCCCGGACCCACGCCGTGCCGTCCAAGCATGCCCTCCGCGCCAAACTCTTCCGTGGCCTGGGCGATGAATCGCGACTCGGCATCCTCGAGATCCTGCGATCCGGCCCGCGCACCGTTGGCGAGATCGTCGTGCGACCGGGCTGAGCCAGCCCAACGCGTCCAATCACCTCGCCTGCCTGCTCGAATGCGGGCTCGTGCGGCGCGAACGGCACGGGCGTTTCATGCGCTATTCCATCGCCAACGACCGGGTCGTGGCCTGCTCGGCCTTGCCAATGACGTGCTGGCCACCAATGCGACAGGCGTCCTGGCCAGTGCCCGCTACAACGAAGCGGGTAGACCGACATGACGACCACGCCATCGGCCAGCAGACAATGCAGTATCGCGTGTCGGGCATGGATTGCGCAGACTGTGCGACCCAGATCGAGCAGGCCGCAGGCAACGTGGCAGACATGGCCACTACACTGGGCGTTGCCGGGCTGGTCTACACCATGCAGCACATAACCAATCCGTCGTGCCCGATGGCCGAACCGTAAGACTCCGGCGAGCGTAAATCGAAGCGGTCACGCAAGGCCTCTCACGAACAACGATGACCATCAATCACGAAAGAGTCACGCCCATCATGACCCGAACAAGCACAGATGCGATGTCGGCCAAAACGCGTGCCCGGGTGAAGCTGGAAGGTTCCACCTCGTCAGCCCGGTGGCGCCAATGGATGCTGCCGCTCGGCATCGTGGCCGTTGCCCTGCTCGCAGTCGCCACCTGGTGGGTATCGGCAACGGTCAACCGAGACGATGGCCAAGCGACGCCGATCGCGACGCTCGATGCGCCCGATTTTCATTCCGTACTCGTGGCTCCGGCCAACCCGGACCGTGTCCTGTTTGGCAGTCACGCCGGGATCCAGGAAAGTCTCGATGGCGGATTCACCTGGGAAGCCGGAACGTTGCGCGATACGGACGCCATGCAGTTGACCGCAAGTCCAGACGATCCGGCAACCGTGTACGCCACCGGTCACGACGTTTTCCAGGTCAGCCGCGATGGTGGGCAAAC
>JBGTNF010000429.1:0-6318 GCA_041743205.1 Thermomicrobiales bacterium
GCTTGCTCCGCCCTGGTGGCAAAAGCCAGCATGACGGTCGGAGAGAGGTCGCATACCGAATCTGGCCGACCGCGTTCCAGGGTGTCCGCCCGGATCGTGGCAAACCGGAACTCGTCGATTGCTACCATCCGGGCGGACACACGCGGGCAGGACAGGTCCGAGCGAGCGAAGGACCGTTGCCCGCTGGTCCGCCCCTACGACTGTCTGCAATGCGACCCAACCCATCGACCTCAATTCATGACCGGGCGGCAAAATCCGCCGCCTGGTCGACGGAGGCTTCCATGCCACAAACGCGCGAGGTGATCCTGTTCGCCAACCCCCTGACCGAGACGGACCTGGCCGTGGTCGAGGCGGCGGCGGCGCAAACCGGCGTCGAGTTCCGGGTCGCGGCCGAGGGCAAGCCGCTGACCGACCAGACGGCCGGCGTGACCGCGATCGTCACCCACAGCGCCCCGATCACCGCCGAGGTGATCGCCGCCGCACCGGACCTGCGGCTCATCCTGCCGATGGAGTTCGGCAGCGCCGAGATCGATCGCGAGGCGGCGGATGCCCGCAACGTCCAGGTCGCGACGCTGATCAACCTCGGTTGGCTGGGCGTCAGCGAACACACGATCCTGCTAATGCTGGCGCTGATGAAGCAATTGCCGGCGGCGCACGCCGGGACCATGGCCGGCGATCGGAAACCGGGCGTCTCCGAGGTCAAGACGACCGCCCGCGAGTACACCTTCAGCTGGCTGGGGCAGGAGGGGCTCGGCTGGCTCTACCGGAAGCGGCTGGGCCTGGTCGGCATCGGGCGGATCGGGCGCGGCGTGGCGGAACGGACGAAGGCGTTCGGTATGCGCGTCCGCTACTACGCGCCGCACCGGCTGGACTCCGCCACCGAGCGAGAGTACGGACTGGAGTACAGCGCGCTGGACGACCTGCTCGGCTGGGCCGATTTCGTGTCGGTGCACGCCAAGCTGACGCCGGAGAACGAGCGGATGTTCGGTGCCGACGCGTTCGCGAAGATGCGCCCCGAGGCGTATTTCCTGAACACGGCGCGGGGGGCGCTGGTCGAGGAAGCGGCATTGGTGGCGGCGCTCCGGTCCCGGTCGATCGCTGGGGCCGGGCTCGATGTCTTCGACTACGAGCCGATGCATCGCGACAGCCCGCTGCTGACGCTCGACAACGTGATCCTGACCCCGCACAGCGCCGGGATCTTCAACGACGACGCGCGCGTGGCCCAGTTGCGGGAAGCCTTCGACCGGGTGGTGGAGTCATCGCCGGCTCGGTGACGTCTCCGGCATTGGCCGGAAGCCCAGACCGGATCACTGCGACGATCCAGTGGGCCGAGAGATTTCTCGACTATCGCTTCGCCGGAGCTCGAAAATGACGTGAATGGCGGCCAATTCGGCCCGCTGTTACGAGACCAGAATGAAGGTCGCGTTCCAGGTCGAAGCTGCGGACACGGTGAGCAGGTACACGCCTGGTTCGAGCGCGGCCGAGAGGGTGGTCGTGCCCGGATCTGACGCCTCGATCGCGAAATCCGGGATGGCGTCGCCATCCTCATTGGTGAGGTCGGCCGTGAAGGCCGAGGTCACGGTGGCGGTGAGCTCATACGTTCCCGCCGTGTCGATCTCGATTTCGACTTCCCGATCGCCATTGCCGGAAAAGGTGGCTGTGAACGCGCTATCGGACGTGTCAGCGTCGACGCTGACGCTGCTGGAGCTGCTGGACGAAGAGGAAGAATCGTTCCGCTGGCTCGATGAGGACGAGGCGCCCGGCGTGGCCTGGCCGGCCTCCGCCACGCGGGTTTCGAGCGCGGCGACGCGCGTTTCCAGGTCGCTCAGCCGCTGTTCGGTTGTCGGGGCGGCGGCGTCTTGGGTGATGGCGACAACGACAGTGACGATCAGCAGCACGGCGGCGACGGTGGTTGATATCCGGGCGCGCATCAGGGGGTCCTTTCGCCAGTTCCGCCACACGCCCCTCGAGAATTATCGTTCGAGCCGGCGGCAACGGTTGAGGCGGACATGGTACCCGACCTTGCTGGATGGCGTGGCAGGAGCCCCTGGCGGGGCGCCTGCCGGGAGAGATGGGTCCGGGTCGAACGGTTAGCCGTCGCCGCACCGGCATGATCCGCGTCCCCAGTTCCGATCGTGGAACTGGGGACGCGAACCAGACCTCAGGACGGCTCGGTCGGATTGGCCTGAACGTCATCGATTGCGGCAGCCGGGTCGCCCGGGACATTCATCCAGTAACAGACGTACTCGGCCCCGTCGACCGCCAGGGCACCGGTAACGAGCCCGTCACCGGACGGTTGCAGGGAAGGATGCTGGACGCCGCCGCCGGGCGACTCCGTGAAGCCGCAGAAGACAATCGGATCACCATAGCCGTCTGGCATCGTTTCCTGGATCTCGAACGCGCCGGGCAGGACGCCGGTCCACATCGCCTCGCTGCTGGCGGTGAAGGCGGTGTCGGATTCCCCGCCGTGATCGAGTGTGAACTCGACGCCGTTGTGCGCCTCCGTGCAGATCACCAGATACTCGGAAAGGATGGCATCCTCGACCACGCCGACCGGGCAATCGCGCTTGACCACCCGCACCGTGCCGGAACCCGGATTCGCCTCGACGTCATCGATGCTGTCGATCACGTTCATCCAGTCGCACTCGATGTCCTGACCAGCCGCGATCACGATCCGGAAGAAGTTGATGGTCGAGATTGGCGGCGCCAGGACGGCCGGGTTGTCGAGCCCGGTGCAGTCCCACAGGAACGGCTGGTCGTAGCCTGCGGGGATCTCCTCGATCAGTGAGTAGACGCCGGGCTGCGGCTCGAAGACGGCGGCGCCGTCGATAACGTCACCTGTGATGGCCTGGAGATCGGGCTGGCCCGGATCGTGGTTGTCCAGACTGAAGGTGACGCCATCGAGCGACTCCGCACAGTCGTCGAGTGGCGATCCAGCCAGTGGATCGTAGAACGCCGGGCACACCCATTTGCGAACGGTGAGAGTACCGGGCTCGGTCGGATTGGCCTGGAAATCGTCGATGACGGTCTCGGGGGCATTGGTCGGATTGGCGACCACGTCGTCGATTTCCCGTTCCGGCACGTCGGTGGGGTTGGCGACCAGATCATCTGGTCCTCTCGGCACGTCGGTGGGATTGGCGACCACATCGTCCGGTCCGCGCGGCGGACGGGGCGTGGGCGTGTTCGTGGGGTTGGCCCGGAAATCGTCGATCGGATCCGGTTTGGGCGGCTGGGTGGGATTGGCCTGGAACGCGCCCATCGTCGCCGTTGGCGCCTGGGTCGGCGAGGTACGGACCGGGTCGATCTGGGCGACGACGGTCACGACCGGGACCAGGAGCAGGAATGCGAACGCGAAGAGAAGCACGAAGTGCCGGGGTGACGTCGAGCGCTTGTTGGTGAGCATGGTGAACTCCTTGGAACATTTGCGTCAGCTGCGCATGCAAGGTGAAAGAGCGGCACGAAGACGATCGGTAGATGGTCCCGGTGAAGCTGGCGAGGGAGGGCCGGTTCCCCCGCCAGAGAGTTCAGGGTTGGAACTGGTTGTCGCTAAGCGCGCCAGGCGGAACGCCCGTGTCCGGGTATTTCTCCGGGGTATCGCCGGGCTGGCCTGGTTCGCCATCGCAGTTGTAGACGGAGACCACGGTCTCCTCGTTCTCGAAGACGCTGAAGAATTCGCCAGGACCGAAGACCGGGGTGGTCGTGAGATGGCACCACTCCCCGTCGTGCTCGTCCAGGCCGTAATCGCCCGCGTCGAGCTCGGTCCAGGTAATCTGGCCCACGCCGTCGGCGACCTCCGTGTCGATCACGTCCCAGACGCCATCGCCGACGTTCCAGTGCAGCAGGTCGAAGGTCTTCCCGTCCTCCTCGATCTCGCAATCGACCTCGGAGACGAACGTTTCGGTGGTGCAGGTGTACTTCATGACCCTGAGCGTGCCGCCGTCGGTTTGCGGCACGTTGAACCAAAGGCAGGTGAGGTGCTCGCCGGCGTCGATCTCGACCTCCAGCACGTTGCCCATCTGCAGCGGGTAGGGCTGGAGCACGCCCATGATGTGACCGGTGCATTCGAGCACGAAGACCTGGCCGATGTCGTCCGGCGCCAGTTCGGTGGCCTTGTACGTCTCAGGATCGAGACCGTCGAAGAAGACGCCGCCGGGAATCAGGTCACCCGTCGTCTGGAGCACCGCCTCTTCCCCGATCCCGGAGAGTCCGAACTGGAAGTCGATGCCGTCCGTGGCTTCGGTGCAGTCGGCCTGGGGGTCGGCCCCGAGGGCGTTGAGATCGTAGCCCGGCGGACAGGTCCATTTGAGCAGGGTGAGGCTGCCCGGTTCACCGGGAATATTGAAGACGTGGCAGGTGAGCGCATCGGGCTCGCCATCGTTTGGGAAGTCGTACTCCCAGTGCCCGGTCGGGGCGTCGTACTGCTGCCACACGCCATCGACCTGGCAGAACACCGCGGGCTCTCCAAATCCCTCCGGAACGAGTTCCTGGACACCCGCGGTTCCGGCGGGCAGGCCATTGAACTGGACACTGCCGCCAGCTGTTTCCTTGATGAAGAGGGAGAATCCAGACTCCACGCCGAACAGGACATCGTTGTGCTGCTGAATGCAATTGCCCTCGTACCAGTCCTGGCCTTCCTCGTGGCTGGCGCCCTCGGGGCAAATCCACTTGCGGATGGTTACGCTGTTTTCCTCATCCTCGACCAGGACATTGAAGACCCAACAGGCGAAGATTTCGCCATACGGCTCATCGATCGATTCGGAGAGGACACCGCCGGGCGCCGCGACCAGTTCCGGCGTCACGTCCGTCTGGAGGTCACCGGCCTCGTCGTACACATTGGTGATGCAGTACCAGACCGGCTCGCCATAGCCGACAGGAATCGTTTCAGTAATCGAGACCGGCCCCTGGGGCACATCGTCCCAGAACGTGTCCCCATCGCCATCGATCGCCTGGGTGGACGAGCCTTCGGTGTGATCGAGGGTGAACTCGATGCCGTCACCCGACTCCGGGCAGGCGGTAATGATGTCGTTGATCACGTTGTCGTCGGTCAGCACGAGATCGACATCGTCCGCACAGATCCGTTTATTGACGACGACCCGGGAATCCGGACTGGTGTCCGGGATGTTGAAGACGTAGCAGATGTATTCAGCGCCGCCGCCCTCGAAACTGCCAGCCACCAACCCATCCGCCGACGGCATCAGGGTAGGCAACTGGATCGATGGGGTCAGGCCGCACCAGGCGAGAGGATCAACGAATCCGGCCGGCACGGTTTCCTGAATCGCGAAGTCGCCAGCGGGCACATCCGTCCATTGCACCTCGCCATCGGCCGTCGTTCCGGGATACGAGCCCCCGCTGTGGTCGAGCGTGAACGCGATGTCATCGTGTTCCTGGGTGCAGATTTCCTGGTAATCATCGAGTTCGGCGTCTTCGACCACGCCCATCGGGCAGCGGTGCTTGACGACGGTGACGGTGTTGGCGAGCTGCTCCTGGCCTTCCTGGGCGTTGCCAGTCGTCAGGTCGCCGGGGGCGCCACCGTCGATGACGTTGACGTACGTGCAGGAGAAGATGTGGGGCGCTGTTTGCTCCGGCGTGACCGTCACCAGGCCATCGACCGCCGTCGCCTCGAAGAAATCGAAGTCCTGGGCATCGGCCGCTTCCTGCGGGAAGCTCACGCACCACACGACCGGTTCGCCGTAGCCTTCCGGGATCGCTTCGTCGAGCTGGATCTGGCCGCTGCCGCCAAGGTCGACGTTCGTCCACTCGATCTCGCCGCTGGCGTCGGTGACCCCATCGACCAGGCCGCCATCGGTGGTCAGGGCGAAACCGATGCCGTCGAGGCGGTCGGCGCAGCCGGTCGCGAGCGTCCAGTAATCGTCGGGAATGGCGAAACCTTCGGGACAGACCTGCTTGATGACCCGGATCGTATGGCCCTGAGGTTCGGGCTCGCTGACGTTGAACCACCAGCATTCGACTGCTTCGCCCTCGGCCACGTTCCAGCTCGGCCCGTTGCCGATGAACGGCTCGGCGGCGGGCGACGGGAACAGATCCGACCAGCAGAAGACGGCCGGCTCGCCGAACCCGTCGGGGATCGTTTCGCTCATGGTCACATTGCCGGTGGGCACGGTGAACTGGACCGAGCCGAGGCTGGTAGTGGCCGTTTCGGCGAATCCGTCGCCGTTGGCCACGATGAATTCGAATTCACCGTCCGGGCTGAAGCAGGCGTCCTGGAAGGCGTCGAGGCCGATGGCAGTGTAGGGATCGAAACCCGAATCGTCGCAGACCCCTTTGGTGAGGGTGAGCGTGGCCGGCTCCGGGTTCGGG
>JBGTNF010000430.1:0-14019 GCA_041743205.1 Thermomicrobiales bacterium
GCCCGGATCGACGACAAAGCCATCGAACGTGGCTGCGTTGAGGTTGGCGCAGAAGAAGCTGGCGCCGGTGAGGTTCGCGCCGTTGAATGTGTTGGCGGTGAGATCCTGGTAGCTGAAATCGGCTCCTCGAAAGTCTTCGCCGTTGCACGTTCCATCGGGGCAAGAGGCGTCGCCTGGCTCGCCGACGAGGGCCGCCTCGAAAGCGGTTTCCTCAACGATGAGGGCCGCCGCGGCCGCAGCCTCGTCGACATCCAGCGCAGCGTCCACCGCCGTGTCTTCGACCACGATGGCGGCTTCAGCAGCGGCGTCTTCGACCACGATGGCATCTTCCGCCACGGTGTCTTCGTTTACCTCCAGGGCGGCTTCGTCGGCGGTTTCCTCAACGACGACCGCGGCCTCATCGGCCGTTTGCTCGACTTCACGCGCCTCTTCGGCGGCGGTGTCCTCGACCACCGCTACCGCCTCGTCGGCGGCTTGTTCAACGACGAACTCAGCTTCAGCGTCGCCCTCGACGAGGAGAGCGGCTTCGGCGGCAGCCTCTTCGACGACGACGACTGCGTCATCGGCGGCCTCGTCGACGACGACACGCGCTTCGGCGGCGCTGTCCTCGACAACCTGGGCGGCCTCGACAGCATCCTCCTCAACTGTGGCAGCAGCCTCGTCCGCCGTTTCAGTTTCAGCGGGCTGGAAAGCGGCGATGGTAGCAGGCGTGGCTGCTGTCGTTGCCAATGCACAGAGAAGGGCAAGAACAGTTAAGAAGTACATGTGTGGTCGAGCTCGATTCACGCGCTTGGCGCGTGCGCCGGGAGTTGAGGTGCGATGCCTGAAGGCCATGTAGAACTCCACTTCCTGTTCTGATCTAAACCAGATTTAGGGCCCGGCGACCATCCTGGTCACTTCGTACATCGATACTATAAATTCAATTATATAACTATGTATGTAGTACGAAAGTAGTATATCTATAATTGTACTAGTACTATTATAGTACAGTTGTTATAGTTCTTTTGTTGTGTAATGGTACTTGTAGTTATGCGGATATATCGCTAAAGGTCAGAGACCCCGTAAACTGCTTTGCCCGTTATAATCGGGCATCACTTGGGCTGGACATCATTCAGGAGATGCGCGTGTGCAAACCATTCGAGAGCTACGGCAAAATCGGGGTTGGACCCAGTTCGAGCTCGCGCTCAAGGTTGGTGTGCAGCCTCAAACGGTTTACCTCTGGGAGAGTGGCCGACGTATGCCGCTCGTCCCCCAACTGCGAAAACTGGGGGGGCTGTTCCAGCTCTGTTCCGATGAGATCGTCCTGGTGGAACCACCATCTGGCGCTGCACGGCGCACCAGTGGCCGCGTAACCGATGAGTCGTTTCTCGCACAAGAGGATGATCCTGGCAATGAGGACCAATGACGGCGGCCGCTTTCACGGTTGTTGCTGATAAGGCTTCTTGAAGCCAAGCCAACGACTGCAATCGTGTTGTGGTGAGTTACGGCCAGGGTGCTGTTTCATCGCAGCCGATCGCGTCAGCGGAGTCATGAATGAGCGGCGTTACGCGTCCATAAACGAAAGCCGTTCGACTCCGGTCATCCAGCAAGGCGCAACGGCTGCCTGAAGCATGGGCCCAGAATTACTCGCGGGACAGTGACATGTTCGCTAATCGTGTTGTGATCGACGATGTGTGCCGCAGCTTCGATCTCGGAACGGCCCGCTCAACGCCCTTCGCCGTGGCCGGCGGTCTCTCCAACCGCCTCTATCGCCTCGTCACCGATCGCGGGGTGTTCGCCGTCAAGCGGATGGTCGCCCACGCCGATGCCCCCGAGTTCAAGCGAAACGTGGAAGCCGCCTTCGCGGTCGAGCGTCTCGCCCAGTCGGCCAGCATCGCGATGCCCGAACCGATCCCGGTCGTCGGGGCGAACGAGGCCCTCGCCCGGATCACCGATGAGGAAGGTCCCGGCTGGGTGCGGGTACACCGTTGGGTCGACGGAACCCCGGTCGATCCGAACAATCTCGAGCCCGGAGATCGTGCCGAGGTGGGCGCCATCGTCGCCGCGCTGCACCAGTTGCCGCTGATCGACGACGCCGGCACGACGCCAGTCGCGGCGTGGTCGATACCGGATCGGGACTGGCCCACGGCGCTGTCTACGTATGCCCCGGCATCAGTCCTGGCGGCCCTGGCCGATGACGTGTCGATGCTGGAGGCGATCGTGCAGCGCGGTCACGACCTTCCCAGCTCGAGAGCCGTGCTTTCCCACCGTGATCTCGACGCCAAGAACCTGCTCCGGAACAGCCAGGGCCGGTTATTGACGCTCGATTGGGACGCCGCCGGCCCGACCGACGCGCAGTGGGACGCGGTCGGCGTCGCGTTCGACTGGTCCGGCGTCTGGCATGGCGCCGTCTCGGCGGCGGCCTTCGCGGAGGTCCTCGACGCCTACGAGGCAGGGGGCGGCCGCCTGGACCCGATTACGCCCGGGAGCTTCGCGGGGTGGGCGGAAGGCATGCTTGGCTGGCTCTGGTTCAACCTGGAGCGATCGGGTGCACCGGACGAACGTGAGCGTCGTCTCGGGCAAACCGAGGTCGCGGTCATGACCCGCCTGCTGCCAATCGCCGCCGACTGGATCGGCACGGCGAGCCACGGATTGTGATGCCAGACAACGGCGCCAGGAGATTTCTCGACTATCGCTTCGCTGTGCTCGAAATGACGTACTGTTGCGCCTCCCGGTGCTCCTCCGAACGTCACTCGATTCCGAGATCCTTGCCGATTTCGACCTTCCAGCGCGAACGACCCGGGCGCCAATGGCGCCCGGGTCGTTCGTCCCTTCCCCGATCGTCAGTGGTCGTTGGTTGTCAGCCCTTCGTCGCGCCCTCGGTCAGGCCGCGGATGAAGAAGCGCTGGAGGAAGACGAAGACGAGGATCACCGGCACCAGGCCGATCACCGCGCCCGCCGCCATCACGTGGTAGAGCGTCTGGAACTGTTTCGAATACTGGACCAGGGCGATCGTCAAGGTCTGGAAATCGCGCAAAGGCGCGAGGTACACGAGCGGGATGATGTACGCGTTCCACACGCCCATGAAGGTCAACAGCGTGATCGTCGCCACGGCTGGGCGGATCAGGGGAAAGGCGATCCGGCGGTAGGCGCCGAAATACGTCTCGCCGTCGAGCTCGGCCGAATCGAACAGGTCGCGCGGAATGGTGCGGAAGTGCCCCAGCATCAGGTAGACGTTGAACGCCTGCGCGCCGGCCACCGTCACCAGCACCACCGCGATCAGCGCCTTGCCGTCACCCACGAACCCGAAGGTGCGGTTGACGTAGAAGGTCGGGATGATCAGCATCTCGCCCGGAATCAGCAGCGTCGTCAGCAGGCAGAAGAGGATCGTTTGCCGGCCCGGGAAGTTCGAGCGCGAGAGGGCGTAGGAGGTCATGGACGTCGTAATGATCGTCAGCACCATGCAGGCGGCCGTGATCCCGATCGTGTTCGCGAACGCCCGGGGCAGGTTGGCCGAGTTCCAGATGTCGGCATAATTCTGCCAGTTGGGATTGCTGACCCACAGCGATGTGCCCGCCGTAAACACCCCGCGCTGGTCGCGCAGGGAGGTCGAGACCATCCACACGAATGGGTAGAGGCAGATCGCCATGTAGAGGAGCAACAGGCCGTAGCGGGCGACCAACGTCGCCCGCCGCCCAAGTTCCTTCTGTTGCCGGTTGGGATCGACCGGGACATCGAAATCGGTGACCGCCGAGGCAGGAATGCGGGTTTCGGCGGCCATTACTGTGCCCTCCGTTCCTGGATCCGGTTGATCCACTGCTGGAAGAGCACCACCGCGAGGATGATCAGGCCCAGCCCGATCGCCACCGCCGAGCCGTAGCCCACCTCCGGCTGCGAGGTGGCGCCCGCCAGCCCGCCCCCGCCGAACGAGGTGTAACGGAACATGTAGAGCACCATCGTCGTCGTCGAGAACCCGGGCCCGCCGCCGGTGAGCACCGAGAAGTAATCGAAGACCTTGAGCGATCCCGCCAGCGAGAGGGTCACGATCACTGCCGTCAACGGCCGGATCACCGGCACGTCGATGTGCAGGAAGCGCTGCCGGGCGTTGGCGCCATCCACCGATGCCGCGTCGTAGAGATCACGCGGCACGGTTTGCAGCGCCGCCAGGAAGAAAACCATGTTGATGCCGAGGTCGTGCCAGATCGCGATCCCGGTGACGGTCCAGAACGCGGTTTCGCGCTCGCCGAGGAAGGCGATCGGCCGGTCGATGACGCCGAGGTTGACGAGCAGTTCGTTGAACGGGGCGCCGGGCAGGGGAGAGAAGAAGAACGAGAAGGCGAGCGAGACGACCGCGATGCTGGTGATGACCGGGATGAACCCGATCGTGCGGAAGGCGACCACGCCCCGGATCCCGGAGTTGAGGACCACGGCCAGGATCAGCGCCAGCGGCAGCTCGACGAGGATCTTGATCCCCGCGTAAAGGATGGTGTGCCAGACGGCGCCCCACCAGAAGTCGTCCTGGATCAGGCGCTGATAATTGTCCAGGCCCACGAACGGCGCGGTGAAGGCGCTTTCGATGCCATTCCAGTCCAGCAGGGAGGTGTAGAGCACGTAGCCGATCGGGAAGGCCATGAAGACGAGGAAGAGCACGATCGTGGGCAGGCACATGAGATAGGCCATCCCATGCTGGCTCCACAACGATTTGCGCCGTTTCCCGGCGGATGCTGGAAGGTCGCGTTCGGCCGTCGTACCGACCGGCGCTGACGAAATAGCCATGCGTTAATCGTCCATTACGGATCGGACCCCTGGCAAACCCAACGGTTTGACCAAACTCCAACTGTCATTCCGAGCTTGCGAGGAATCTCTGCGCGAAGCGCATCCGACGAAGTCGGATCAGGCGGTGCGCAAAGTCAAGCGCCGGCTGCGCCGTCGAGTGCTTCGCGCGGTATCGGCCTCAGGCCGACGTGGCCCCGGCGAATGCAGGCGTCCGCTGACGCGGACCGGCTTCGCCGGGGGACCCTTCGCTGACCCTTCGCTGACGCTCAGGGTGACGACCTTCGAGTACGTGGCTAATGGACACATCGACCTGGACAGTCCACTCAGAATGACGATCTCGTTGGGCGGCTTCTGGCAATCACCACGTCGTCACCAACGCGCCTGTGTCGTTACGCCGTGGCTTCCCAGGTCATCCCGTCCCACTCCGGCACCACGTATTCTTCGGCAACCAGCGAGCCATCGGCGACCGCGGCTTCGAAGGCCGCGTTGTAGCGGGCGTCGAGATCGGCCAGCGCGGCGTCCATCGTGCCCGGGTCGTCGAAGATGGTTTGCAGGGTGGTCGCGGTGTCCGGCGTCTGGGTCGGCAGTTCCGGCTCGGGCGGGGGGATCACGTCGCGCTCGGTCGGGGCGATGGCGGGAATGCCGCGCACCTCGGATTCGCCGGTGTTGGCGGCGGCGACGCCCATCACGCCCATCCCACGCTCGTACATCTCGGTCATGATCTCGGGCGAATAGAGCCAGGAAAGGAACTCCCAGCAGGCTTCCTTGTTCTGGCTTTCGGCCGAGATCGTGTAGCGGTCACCCACGCCCTGGAGGATGCGGCCGCCCTGGCCGGCGTCCGGGAAGGGCAGCTCGGCCGTGTCCCAGTCCTCGGTGGATTCGAACTGGTCGTTGAACACGCCCGGGTTCCAGGAGCCGCCGATGATCATGCCGGCCATCCCGATCGCGAACTGGTTGCGCGCGTCATCGTCGGTCAGGGTGTGGACGCCGGGGAAGAGGCTGCCGTCGTCGTTCATGCCGACGAGCAGTTCCATCGCGCCCTTGAGGCCGTCGGTATCGTGCGTGTACTTGCCGGTCGCCCAATCGAAGGTGTAGGCCCCGGCGCCGTTGGCGACGCGCTGGGCGTTCATGAACCAGACCCAGGGGAACCGGTCGCCGAAGATGAAGCCGTAGGCCCCGGTCCCGGCGTCGGTGATCGCCTTGCTGGATTCACGCAGCTCGGTCCAGGTGGTCGGCGGGGCGGCCGGATCGAGCCCGGCAGCTTCGAACAGGCGCCGGTTGTAGTAGAGGCGCATGGTTTGGGCGTACATCGGCAGGCCGTGGATTTCGCCGCCGTAGATGCCCTGGTTCGGCAGGAAGGCGTTGGCCACGAACGAGGCCTTGAAGTCCGGCGCGGCGTCGAGATAGGCGTCGAGCGGCTCGGACCAGCCGGCGGCGGCCTGCTGGCGGGGCTGGTTCATGTTGAACATATCGGGCGAGGAACCCGATTCGAACGCGAGCTGGAGCTGGTCGGGGTACTCGTCGGCGAAAATCTGCATTTCGATCGTGACGCCGGACTGTTCCTTGTAGCGGGCGAAGAGGTCTTCCTTGACCGCCCGGTCGTGCCGCTGGTTGGACATCCAGGTCAGCGTGGTTTCCTGGGCCACGGCGCGGCGGATGCCGACGACCGGGGCGCCGGCCAAGCTAAGGCCGACGGTGGTGACCGCCGCCGCCTTGAACGCGCTGCGCCGGGAGAACTTCTGGTTGCTGCGGGACATGCCTGCCTTCTTTCGCTACATGATCGAGCCGGATAGCAAGCGGCACGCGCGGAGCCGCCAAGGGACCCTGTACCTATGTGACCTTGCAGAACGATAAGAGGATTGTGGAAGCGCTCCCACGATTTGTCAAGATCGCGCGGCGATCTTGACATTTCGGCACCATGTCCAACAATGCCCACAACCTTCGCCGGTCGCCACGCAACGACAGAGACGCCCCGGGATGGCTCCCGGGGCGTCTTTGTTGCTGATGCTGATGTGGCGGTAGCGGTGGCGGCTTTACGCCTGGTGGGCAGGCTCGTAACCGGCGCAGCCGCTGATCGGCGATACGATCAGGTGCAGCGGCTTGTTGCTGGGGTGGCCGCACTCTTCCACCAGGGTCTCCGGCGCTTCGTGCTTGAGCCGGATCTGGATCAGTTTCTCCTGTTCGGCCGGCTGGTTCTCGCCGAAATGGGTGCAGAGCCCACATTGTCCCGGTTGTACCTGAAGCATGGGTTTCTCCTTTATCGAGCGGAGAGGGTCGAAATCCCCTTCCGTGTGATCACTATATCATGTGTAAGGCTTAATCTCAATCCTGGCTTATTCTGATGGTGTTTATCGGATATGGTGATGTATCTGACGCATATCATCGGGATTGCGCTTTAGTCTGAGCGATTCAATTGGGATTGCGTTGGTCGGCATTCTCGCGCAAGGATTCGCCAGTGCGCGGCTGGCGACAGGGCGTGCGATCCGCTATTTATCAACGCGACAACCGAACTGGATTCGGGTGTGAGGTGGAGGCAAGCAGATGACTCGATACGGCCTGATCGTCAATGTCGAGGTCGCCGTGGTGCGCGACGGACGCTACCTGGCGACCGTGCGCGGGGCCGGGGAGGACCACGGCGCCGGCTGGCTGGGATTTCCGGGCGGCAAGGTCGAACCCGACCCCGCCGCCCCGGACGCGCTGGAGGAAACCGCCCGCCGGGAAGTAGCCGAGGAGGTCGGCCTGATGCTGGACGACCCGATCGTCTACATCGAGTCGCACTCTTTTGCCGTAGGGGAGGCGATCGTGCTCGACATCGTCATGCTGGCACGTTCGGCAACCGGCGAGCCGCACGCTGCCTCGCCCGACGAGGTCGCCGCGGTCGAGTGGCTGTCGTTCGCGGCGTTCCGCGACGATGCCCGGACCCAGGCGTGGACACGGGATTCGCTGGGTCTCGTGGAGCGGAAACGCCAGCCACTCGGCTGGTGAGGCCGCTCGCCTTGGTCGTTGGGCGGTCGTAGTGGGGCGCCGGCGCCGACCGTAAGCGGCAGCGTAACGCGTCCCAGCCATTG
Organism: Thermomicrobiales bacterium; assembly: GCA_041743205.1. Lineage (GTDB taxonomy): Bacteria > Chloroflexota > Chloroflexia > Thermomicrobiales > UBA6265 > JACCYX01. The sequence goes on from JBGTNF010000430.1 coordinate 7,824, forward strand.
GCCGTCAATGGCCGGCACAAGACCGGCCAGTACGACGCCGCAACATCCTCGTACTGGCCGGTCTTGTGCCGGCCACCGGTTGAGGCGTGATTGCATCAACCATGGGGCCGTGCCGCCGCGACGACGACGCTTGCGACCGACCGCGCGTCAGACCGCCGCGGGTTCCTGCTTGGCAAGCTTGACCCGCTCGATGTTGCCCACGATCCGGGCCACGAGGTTCGTGATGTAGGCGATCTCCTCGTCCCTCATCGTCGCGAAGATCGCCTCGGCGTCGGCGTCCCGCTCGCACCGGAACTCATCCATCAACCGGGCCCCGGCGTCGGTCACCGAAAGCAGGACCGCCCGCCGGTTATCCGGCGGCGTCGTGCGCTCGATGAAGCCCAGGGCCACGAGCCGGTTGGTCAGGCTGGTCATCGTGCTTGGCGGGGCTTCGATTTCCTGGCCGATCTCGCCCACGCTCACGCCCGGGCCAAGCTGGGCAATCGCCTGGAGCCCCCCGAACTGCAACAGCGTCAGGCCGATCGCATCCAGCCGGTTTCCGTAGAAGGTGTCCTTCAGCCGGGACATCCGGGTCATCTCGCGGTTCATGTTCTCGATCAGTTGCGCGCGGGTTACTGGCTCGCCGTCCATGTCCTTGCTTCTTCTCTGGTCCAACGAGCGCGTACCGTGGGCCTGGCCCACGGTACGCGCTCGTTCCTAATCGGCAGGTGTTGGCCTCATTGTATGCGGCGATTTCGACGATTGGGGCGCCGGTCCGTCGAAGGCCTCGCCTTCGACATTGAGTTTCGGCAGGATCCGGTCCAGCCAGGCCGGCATGTACCACGCCCAGCGGTCGAGCAGGGTCATTACGGCCGGGACCAGGATCAGGCGGACGATGAAGGCGTCGACCACGACCGCCACGCCGAGCCCGAAACCGAGCTCCTTGATCACCCGGGCGTCGCCGAGCACGAAGGCGAAGAAGACCGCCGCCATGATCCCGCCGGCCGCCGCGATCACCTTGCCGGAGCCGTCGATGCCGTCCAGCATGGAGCGCCGTGCGTTGCCGGTGTGCGTGTATTCCTCATGCACGCGGCTGAGCAGGAAGACCTCGTAGTCCATCGAGAGCCCGAAGACGATCCCGAAGAGGATCATCGGCAGGAATGACTCCACCGGGCCGGTCGACGAGACGCCGATCAGGTCGCCGAACCAGCCCCACTGGAAGACGGCCACGACCGCGCCGAAGGCGACCCCGATCGAGAGCAGGTTCATCAGGGCCGCCTTGAGCGGCACCACGACCGAGCGGAACACGGCGGTCAGCAGGATCAGGCTGAGGCCGATCACGACGGTGAAGAAGAGCGGCATCCGCTCGGCGATCTTCTCCGAAAGATCGACGTTGGCCGCCGTCGATCCGCCGACGTAGGCGTCCATCTCCGAATCGGCCAGGACATCGGCAATCGTCCTCTCCCGCAACCGGTCGACCAGCTCGGCGGTGGCTTCGTCCTGTGGCGAGGATGTCGGGATCACCTGCATGATCGCCGCGTCGTTGGCCGCGTTCGGGACCGGCGGCGAGACTGAGGCGACGCCTTCCGTGCCCTGGATCGCGCCGGCGAGCGTGGTCAGGGTCTCCCCGTCCAGCCCGGCTTCCTGGTCGAGCACGACCAGCAGCGGGCCGTTCAGGCCGGGGCCGAACCCTTCGGCCAGCAGGTCATAGGCGCGCCGGGTGTGCGTTTCCTCCGAATTGTTGCCGGCGTCGGAGAGCCCGAGCCGCATGTCGAAGAACGGGATCGTGCCGATGAGCAGGACGACGATGACGATGGCCGAGATCAGCCCCGGACGCTTCTGGATGCCCTGGCCCCACCGGAACCAGAACGATTCCTTGCCGTGCGACACCCGGCCCAGGCCCGGAATCCGCCAGCGGAGGACGCGCGTGCCGACGATTCCCAGCACGGCCGGCATCAGGAAAACCGAAACGAGCACGCTCATGACCACCACGATCGCGCCGGCAATGCCGAGCCCGGTCACGAACGGGATCCGGATCACCAGCAACCCAAGCAGCGCGATCGCCACCGTGACCCCGGCGAAGATCACCGCTCGCCCCGAGGTATCGATCGCCTTTACGGCAGCATCTTCCGCGCTCCGGCCCTGGAGCAGGGCGTCACGGTAACGGTTGACGATGAAGAGCGCGTAGTCGATCCCGACGCCCAGGCCGAGCATCGAGATGAAGGCCAGGGTCACGGCGTCCGACATCGTGAAGACGTTGGCGAAGAGCGGCGCGACCAGCAGCGCCAGCCCGAGACCGACGATGGCCGTGATGATCGGCAACCCCATCGCGATCACCGAGCCGAACATCACCAGCAGGATCACCATCGCCACGCCGATGCCGACGAGCTCGGAGGTGGTCGATTCGACCGCCATCTCCCCCGTCGCCACGGGCTGGCCGCCGGCCTCGACCACGAACCCCTCCGCCTGGGCGCCATCGACGATCGTCAGCAGGGCGTCGATGTTTGCCTCGTCCAGCTCCATCGACGGCTTGTCGAACTGGACGGTGACGTACCCGATCGTGCCGTCCGCCGAAATCGACCCAGCCTCGGCGGCCGGCGCCGCGACCGCAACCACCTCCGGGATTTCGCCCACCTGGGCGATCACGTCCGCGACCTGACCGGCCACGGCGGGATCGGCGAGCCCGTTCTCCGCCTGGAAGACGACGGTGGCGGTATCGCCGGACATTTCCGGGAACCGCTCGCCGAGCAAATCGAGCGCCGTTTGGGACTCGACGTTCGGGATCGTGAACGAGGGATCGTAGTCGCCCCCGAACTGGGTCGAAAGCACCGCAAGCACGGCGATCACCGCTACCCACGCCCCCAGCACCGACCACTTGCGGCGGACCGCAAACCGCGCCCACCGCGCCAATGCGCCCGGCGTATTTCCAGTTTCTGTATTCACCACGTTGACTCCCATTGGCTTTGGTACCATCCTGACGCCCGATGACAACGCTTTGTCACCGTATTTTGCCATACCGTATATTACGTTATCGTACTATACCTGTCAATAGCATGTCATGCCCAAGATGTGGCATTTCGGATTCATACTGACCCGTAAAAGCCTGACCAACGTATCGTGACCGCTGCAAAACCGTCATCCCGAGGAACGAGAGATCCCCCGCGCAGCGGTACACGAGGTCCGCCAGGCACATATACCGGCTTCGCCGGGGGATCCCTCGTTCCTCGGGATGACGGTTGGGGAGGCGTCCGACAACCAGCCACGATATGGTGGGCGGAAGACCGGATGCTGCGAACCTCGGGTGAACATTCATCGTCTGGTTGGAACTGTGATCAACCAAGATCTACACCTCCGTCGTGGATTAGCCATCTAAAGGGGATCTCCGGGTTTTCGCGTATCCTTGCCCTGCGGCTTTCCGCAATCGATATCCACATCCGGCACGTTTGCGTCACTGACCCTGGATCGCCGCCGCATGCACCACCTCGGCCACCTTCGCGAACGCCTCACTGCCCGCTTCCAGGCGACTCCGGCCGCCAAGCCCTCGTTCGAGGACGAGGTGCTGGAGATCGCCGAAGATCTCGTGCCCACGCCGATCTACATCAGCCAGCGCACGCGGCTCATCCTGCTCGCGGCCATCGTGGCAATCGTGGTCTGGCTTTTCATGGAAGCGCCCAGCGTGCCGCGCCTGCTGGTGATCGGGGCGACGGTGGCGCTGATCCTTTCGTTCCCGGTCCGGCTACTCCAGCACTGGATGCCGCGCGGGCTGGCGATCCTGATCGTGATGGGCTCGACAGTCGGCATGGCGATTGTCGGGCTGATCCTGATCATTCCGTTCGCCATCAACGAAATCTCCGAGTTCGTCGAACAACTGCCGGATATTGCCGAAAACCTTGAGGGCTCGCTGCGCGATGTCCTGTTCCAATTTTGGCGCCGCGGCTGGATCGACCAGAGTCCTGACCAGATCATCGAGGACGCCCAGGGCAACCTCCTCGAACGCGGGCAGATGATCACTGAAACGCTGCTCAACAACGCGCTCGATACCCTGACCCGGTCGTTCAGCATCGCCATCACCAGCTTCGGCGTGATCTTCGTCGCCACCTACCTGCTGATCGACATTCCCCGGTTCCGGGAGAAGTTCGTCTTCTCCTTCTCCCCCGCCTACCGGCCGGACGCGGCCCAGCTCTGGTCCACAATCGGGGAGTCGCTCTCGCGTTACCTGGCCGGGTTGATGGTGTCGATCATCATCCAGGGCGCGATGGCCACGATCGGGCTGATGGTGCTCGATGTGCCGTACGCGATCATCCTCGGCGTCTGGACTTCAGTGACGGCGATCCTCCCCTACGTGGGCGCCTTCCTCGGCGGCATCCCGGCCATCCTCATCGCGCTGACCATTTCGTGGGAAACCGCGGCGGTCGTGGCCGTGCTCTTCGTGATCATCAACCAGGTTGAGGGCAACCTGATCACGCCGAAGATCCAGGGCAGCGCGGTGCGCGTCCACCCGTTGCTGATCTTCATCTCGGTCATCGGCGGCACCCAGATCGCCGGTCCGTTGGGGGCGATCCTGGCGGTGCCGACGCTGGCCGTGGTTCGGGTGCTCACCGAATTCCTGTGGGAACGCCTGCAGGTGCCGCAGGCTGAGAGCCAGGACACGGTGCTGGTCGCGCTCGGCGGCGAGGACGACGACCACGACGGTGTGCCGGACGAGGCGGAACGCGAGGACGGCGATATCACGATCGAGGCGCGGGACGACGCCGAGGTCCACATCGACGCCGGCAACCGCGACATCTCGGTCCAGGCCGAAGACAACGCAACCGTGCGCACGCGAGACGGCGACGAGACACGCGAGGACACCAGGGACCGCGCGGAGTCGCCTGCTTATGCTGGGTTCCGCAAGCGGCCCACGGTGAAACGCCGGGCCGTCGCCCGCAAGCACACGTTCCGCCCCCGGACCCAGCTGTAGGACCAAGAACGTTAAAGGCCCCGGGGAAACTTCCAGAGTACGCGCCGCGCCTTCGCCGAAACTTCGGCCTCATATTCGGTGCCCGCCGCCCAGGCAAGGCTGCCTGCTATCCAGTAGGCGGCGAGAACGTGCCCTTGCTCGGGAGTAACCCGCCCCTGAATGCAGGCCCAGAGATCGTCCAACACCTTGGCATCAGCGTTGTCCCACCCACCGAGATCCCAGATCATACCCATCAGATCGAGCGAGCCGTCTCCGTCGCGACACTCGTCGAAATCGACGATCGCCGACAGGCGGCCGTTCTCGACCAGGCAGTTGGCGGGGGTGAAATCGCCGTGGATGATATCCCGACCGGGAGGCAACGTGCAGATATCCACGGCCTGTCGGCACGCATCGAGCACTTGCATGCTCGCCGCTCCGGCCTTTGGCCTCGCCGCTTCTATCGAACGACGCACCGACGCATCGATCCAGACCGGCCAGTCTTGTCCGTTACCGAGCGCCGATCCCCGGGCGATGTGCACCAGCGCCACAGCCTCTTCTACGACGGAGGGAGAAGGCAACGCATAGACCACAGGTTGACCAGCAGCAACCTCCCACAGCTCGAAGAGCACGGTTTCAGTTTCACCTGATTCGACCATGACAGGTATTGGCCACCCCAAGGCCCGCAGGCGATCGATCCGAGGTGTCCGCAGCTCTCGATCCGATCGATGTCGTGACGTATTGGGCCACCATTTGAGAATCGCCGACCCGGTCGCTGCTCGGTCGATCGCGTAGGCGCCGGCTCCGTCACCCACTGCGAATCGATGACGGAGCCGCAATTTTTCGGCGCGGCCCTCGTTCAGCATCGCCACAGTCCGGCGCACGTCATCCTCTACATCTCTAACTCTCGATGGCTGGCCCGCCGTAAAGCTCATATCGTTCCTTCCACCCAGTTGCTCCTTGCCATGATGCTCACCTGGACGTCGATCTCATTATCAATTGTGCAAGGAGCCCAAGAGCGGTAGCCGTGGCCTCAGTTCACGCATGCAAGGCCTGTAATCCGCGCTCATACCCCCTGGTGGTATATCTGCGAATCCACGACAATGACGGGAATGCCTGAAACGAATATGCTCACACCATCAGGATCATCGAACGGTTACGTCCACCGGACGCACCAGAACGCAGGGAGAACATGATGAGCAGGATCACCACCGGGATCGACCGTCGCACGCTGCTGCTGGCAACCGGGGCCGCCGGGATCGCCGCCGCCATCGGCGGCCC